>DASPZT010000001.1:0-8036 GCA_035636135.1 Candidatus Limnocylindria bacterium
CCGGAGTGGCGGGGCGAGGTGGGCTTCTGGGCGCTGCTGCAGAAGACGCGTCAGAACGTGCCCGAGTACCGCGAGTATGCCCGCCAGGTCCAGCAGGCCGTGCGGGTGGTCAATGAGCGACACGGAACTCCCACCTGGCAGCCCATCCGGCTGGAACTGCGCGACGACATGCCCCGGGCCATTGCCGGCTACAAGCAGTTCGACGTGCTGCTGGTGAACGCCATCTACGACGGCATGAACCTGGTCGCCAAGGAGGGCATCACCGTCAACCGGCGGGGCGGCGTGCTGGTGCTCTCCGAGAATGCCGGCGCCCACGAAGAGCTGGGCCAGTGGGCGATCACCATCAACCCCTTCGACGTAGACGGCACGGCCGAGGCGCTCCACCGGGCGTTGCTGATGGACGGGGTGGAACGCCATGCCCGCGCCGAGAAAATGCGCGGGGTGGTGGAACAGAACGACATCGCCCGCTGGATCTCGGCCCAGCTGCAGGACCTGCGTGACTTGGTGGAACCCGCCGCCGCCCGCCGGCCGGAGTTACGACAGCTGCGCTAAACCCCGCAGGGGAGGGAGATTCGTGCCTACTCCCAGAGGTGGCGAGCGGCCGCCAGCTCGGGGAAGTCCGCCTCGGGAAGAGGCAGCCGCTGCTTGGAGGCGGCCTCCATCAACGAGAAAATGACCTTGACGCCGGCCAGGTTGATCCCGCTGACGGTGGTCAGCTCGCGGATCAGGCGGACGCGTTCGATGTCGCGCCGCGAGTAGCGCCGGCGCTGGGTGGGCGTGCGCTCGGGCGCAATCAGGTGCTCACTCTCGTACACGAAGAGGGTGCGGGGTTCGATATCGAACATATCCGAGACTTCGCTGGACTTATGGGCCACCGGCTCGCCTCCCGCAAAGCAGTATAGCCGATATATCAACATTCGTGATAAACGTCGCACCGTACCGAAACTGCGCCTTCACCGGCCTTCGGCTCTCACCCGACCAATACCGTGATCGCAGTTCGCAACTGGTGTGCCGCTGCTTATCACCTTAGCGAGGCAAGACTTCGCTTGAACGCCCGGCCAACGGCCGCTACGCTGTCGCACCAGGCCTCACCAGCCCATAGCCCCAGCATGTCGAGCATCTTACGGCACGCCTCCGCCTTGGCACGACCGCTCGTGTTGAGCTTGTGCCTGTTCAGCCTGCTGGCGTTGCCCTTCGGGGTCCGGACCTATCTGGACGTGCAGGCGGCCCAGCGCGCGGCGGCGGCCCAGCAACTGAGCGTCATCGACCGGCCGGCCATCGTGTCGGCCCGAACCTCCGCCAGCAGCGTCCGGCCGTTTGACCAACCCCAGCGCGCGGCGCTCGACGGGGTGCGCGGCAAGGGCGCCTGGTTCATGAGCTTCGCCAGCGACTGGACGAACCCGGATGCGGACCGGGCCTGGGACATGGTTGACGCGGCGGTCAAGGCCGACCTGAGCCACATCTACGTGCGGGTGGCCGATTCCCGGGCGCACTTCTACGGGGCCCTGGCGCTGCAGGACCTGCTTCCCATCGCTCACGCCCGCGGGGTGCGCGTCATCGGCTGGATTGAACCGGAACTTTCCGACGCCCCTTCCGATGCCGACGATGCCATCGCGGCAGCGCGCTACCAGAGCGCAGGCCAGCACCTGGATGGCCTGGCGCTGACCATTGAGCGGAACTGGGACGACAGCTCGATCGAGTGGTACCTGGGCGGCATCCGGCGCGGCATCAACGGCGCGGTGGGACTCGGAGACCGCTACCTGCTGGTGGCCAGCACCTTCCCGGTTCCGTCCGAGCACCGCGGCTATCCCTGGGCCACCATCTCCCGCTATTGCCAGGTCTTTGCCCCGATGGCCTACTGGCGGGCCACTGGGCGGCGGCAATTCGTCGGGGGCGGTGGAGTGCGCGCCTTCCTGGACCAGATCTTTGCCGAGTTCCGCGATCCCGGGATCAACCCTTACCAGCGCCCGGTGTCCATCACGGCGCAGGCTTACGACGCGACGCTCGAGTACGGCATTCCGGGCTCGCCGCCGGGGGAGGAGATCGTGGCCTCCATGGACGAGACCCGGGCACAGGGTGGGCTCAGCTGGTCCTTTTACCGACTGGCCAACGCCGACAACGGCGTCACCGGCGACGAGGCCGCGGCCATCACCGCCTATCCGTTCTGGCAGCGCCCGGCCCCGGCGACGATTGCGCAGAAGGCCCTGATCGCGGTCGCCGACCAGCCGGCTGCCTACTGATTCCAGGAAGCCAAGGCATGAAGGTGTTTCGCCGCCGCCAACCGCCCCCCTCCGGTGGCCTCCCCGGCTGGCGGATCGGGCTGGCGGTGGGCGCCGGGGCGGTGGCCGCCACCGCCCTGGCGTTCGTCATCGCCACGGCCACCGGGTCCACCCGGTCCGTCTGGAACCAGCCTCAGACCCCCATCGGCGATGTCCTGAACCGGGTTGACGCCGGGCAGGTCAAGAGCGCCGTCATCACCGGCGAGCGCGTCGTCCTGACCGATCGCAACGGCGCCACCTTCTGGACCCAGAAGGAAAGCGGGACGGCGATCGCCGACGAACTGCGCCAGCATGGGGTGCAGGTCAGCGTTGCCCCCGGCGACTCCTCCGACCTGGTGCGGACCCTGCCCAACCTGGTGGGGCTGCTCCTGCTGGTGACGCTGGTGTTCCTGCTCCTGCGCCGGTCCAACCTGCTGGGCAGCCCGATGGGCGCCTTCACCAAGCACCTGCGGGAGGCCGGCCGGGAATCATCCGCGGTCGTCACCTTCGCCGAGGTGGCGGGTGTGGACGAGGCCAAGCAGGAGTTGGAAGAGGTCGTCCGATTTCTCCGGACGCCCGCCGGCTTTCGCGAGCTGGGGGCGCGCATGCCGCGCGGCGTGCTCCTGGTCGGCCCCCCCGGGACCGGTAAGACGTTGCTGTCACGGGCCGTCGCCGGCGAGGCCGGGGTCCCCTATTTCTCCCTCAGCGGTTCCGACTTCGTGGAGATGTTTGTCGGGGTGGGAGCGGCGCGGGTCCGGGACCTGTTCCGCCACGCCAAGAAGCACGCCCCCTGCATCATCTTCATCGACGAGATCGATGCCCTGGGTCGAAAGCGCGGGGCGTCGTTCGGGCGCACCAACGAGGAGCGAGAACAGACCCTCAACCAGCTACTGGTGGAGATGGACGGCTTCCACACCGACGAGGCGGTGGTCGTGGTGGCGGCCACCAACCGGCCCGACGTGCTGGATCCGGCCTTGCTCCGATCCGGCCGCTTCGACCGACGGGTGGCCATCGAATCCCCCGACATCAATGGACGGCGCGCCATCCTCGCCCTGTACGCGCGCGCGAAACCGTTGTCGCCCGAGATCGACCTGGAGGTGATCGCCCGGCAGACGCCGGGGTTCACGGGAGCGGACCTGTCCAACCTGCTCAACGAGGCGGCCATCCTGGCCGCCCGGGGCGGCAAGCGGGTGATCGGCCGCAGCGAGATGGAAGAGGCCGCCTTTCGGGTGATGGCGGGGCCCGAGAAGCGCAGCCGGATCC
This sequence comes from Candidatus Limnocylindria bacterium, assembly GCA_035636135.1. Classification (GTDB taxonomy): domain Bacteria; phylum Chloroflexota; class Dormibacteria; order CF-121; family CF-121; genus CF-121. The sequence continues at coordinate 3,522 of DASPZT010000001.1, forward strand.
TCACCCCGGAGGAGAAGGCCATCATCGCCTACCACGAGGTGGGCCACGCGCTCTGTATGAAGTCGATCGCCCGCAGCGACCCGGTCCATAGGGTCTCCATCGTGGCCCGCGGCCAGGCGCTGGGCGTGACCGTGCAGCTGCCCAAGCGCGATCGCTATCTCACCTCCAAGTCCGAGTTGCAGGCCCGGATGGTGGCTGCCATGGGGGGTCGCGCGGCCGAAGAGATCATCTTCGGCGATGCCACCACCGGGGCGAAGCAGGACATTGAGGTCGCCACCAGCATCGCCCGGCACATGGTGTGTGAGTTCGGGATGAGCGAGCGGCTGGGCCTGGTCAGCCTGCGCGCCCGCGACGATGATGACTCGCCGCTGATCTCGGAGCTGACCGCCGAGGACGTGGACGCGGAGGTGAAGGCGCTGATCGACGCGGCCTACCGGCAGGCGGTGCAGATCCTGCAAGAGAAGCGCGCCATCCTGGTCCGAATCGCGGAACATCTGCAGCAGGTGGAGACCATTGATGGGGCCGAGCTGGATGCCCTCCTGGCCTCGGACGCGGGGGCCATGCCGGCGCCGGCGGAGCGGCGGATGCCGGTCGAGGAATCTGGCCGGGGCGCGCAGGTGGCGGCGGCCGAGGCCGACCAGGCCTAGCCCGGATCTATCGGGCTTTCTCTAGATAATCTCGGCGTACAGCTCGTACACGATGCGCAGGTCGTCTGGCGGGCGAACCCTATTTACCTTCAGCGCCTCCAACAGCATCAGGATGTACTTGACGCCGGCCAGGTTGACGCCCCTCTCTCGAGTGAGCTGCTGAATGACCTGCAGCTTGCGCACGTTGCGCTGGGAGTAGCGCCGCCGGTTGGTCGACGTCCGGTAGGGTTCGATGAGGCCCAGGTCCTCGTACATCATCAGGGTGCGGGGATGGGTTTCCAGGATTTCGGACGCGACGCTGATGGTATAGAGGGGCTTATCGAGGTCGAACCCGGCGAACAAGACGCCACGCTCGGTAGCGGCCACGCCTCAGTCCTTGACCCAGTCCTGCACGCCGCGGCTGAGGCTGGCCGGCGTCGTCTCCGACTTGATCAAGTAATCGAGGGCGCCCAGTTTGAGGCCGCGGTCGACCAGTTCCTTCTCGCCATAGTTGGAGAGGATGATGACCGGAATGTTCCTGGTCACGGTGTCCTGGCGGAGGTTTTCGAGCACGGCGAAGCCGTCCATCTTGGGCAGCCGGATATCCAGGAAGACGATGTCCGGGACCAGCTTCTTGGCCTGTTCCAGGCCCTCCTCGCCCGACTTGGCCACGGTCACGCGGTAGCCATCCAGCTCCAGCTTGAGTTTGTACATCTCAGCCACAGCCGGGTCGTCCTCGATAAAGAGGACGTTGACCTCCTCGTCGACGACTTCACTCATGGGCGCTTCTTCCTCCTGTATAACATCTCTATCACCTTTCCCGCACTGGCGCCGGGGAAAGTATACGGCAGCGTGGGGTGAAATAGCACCCTGGGCGGGTGGGGGTTTGGGTGGGTCGCCGAGACAGTGGTACGATGGCACGATCGCGCGGCGCAGACCGCCAGGAGGCTGACAGGGTGGGCTATTTAAGGGGTGTCGTACACGGGGCGTTGCTGGGCGCGTGCCTGGGCTTGCTCTACGCGCCGGCAGCGGGGGTGGTAACCCGCAAGCGGGTCAGCCACTGGCTGCAGGAGGCCGAAGGGGCTCTGGGCGGCGCCGGCGACGGGTCCGAACGCCGGGCTCCCGCCCGCAGCGGATCAGGGGTAGCCAGCCGGCCAAAGCGGGCACCGGCGTCATAGGAGGAACCGATGGAGCAGACCGTGGACAAGACAGTGGAGCGTCTGAGCGAGATCCTGGACCGCGCCACCAAGGCGGCTAGCGACCTGGAGCTGAAGGACCGGCTGGGCGACGCGGTGTCAGCCCTGCGCCGGACCCGGCTGCGGCAACCCGATGAGGATGCGGGGATCGAACGTTTTGTCACCGGGTTGCTGCTCGGGGTGGGCATCGGCTTTGGCCTGGCCCTCTTGCTGGCTCCCAAGAGCGGCGAGGAGATGCGGGAAGACCTGATGCAGCGGGGGATCGAGCTCCGGGATCGGGCCAGCGGCCTGGCCGCGCGGGTGCCGTTCGGCGACGGCGGCGAGAAGACCCCTAGCGAATCGTAGGCCGAGCTCGCTACCCGGGCGGCCTGGGTGACGGGGACGGCGACGGGGTGGGCCTCGGCGGCAGCTTCTGGCAGAGCCCGGGCGGCAGATCGATCGGGCAGGGGAGCAGGTCTTCCAGCGTCGGAGGCGGTGGCGGCACCGGGTTGATAACGCAGAAGACGCCGTCCACCAGGGTGTCGCTCCAGGTCAGGGTCCATTTATTGAAGGTGGTGAATGGGCAGCGCGGCCAGTCCTTGTCCAGGCTGGGGCTGGCGCGCTCGGTGCCCGGCAGGAAGTAGTTGTCGCCCTGGCGGGTGAGGCCGTCGGGGACCGGATACCACTCGTCGGGCACGCCGCCCAGGGCTTCCATCATGTAGCGGTGCCAGATCGGGGCGGCGCCGATGATGCCGGTGGAGTTGTGACTGAGGGGAGCGTTGTTGGGATTGCCGATCCAGACCGCGGTCGCCAGCCGGGGGGTGAAGCCGACCGTCCAGTTGTCCCGGAACTCCTGCGTGGTCCCGGTCTTGGCGGCCACCCGCCGGCCGGGGAGCGTGAGGTCGCCATGGCAGCCGAAGGACAGGCAGCGGTTGCGGTCATCCGACATGATCGCCCCGACGATGTAGCTGACCTGCGGGGAGAGGGCGCGGTATTCATTCTTGGAGGGGTCATACGTGTACTTGACGCGCCCCAGTCCGTCCTGGATTTTGAGGATGGCGGTGGGCTGGTGGCGGATCCCCAGGGTGGCCAGGGTCGAGGCTCCCGTCGCCATGTCCAGCACCGTCACCCCGTACGACCCCAGGGTCAGGCTGAGCGCATAGTAGTTGTCCTCCTGGTCCAGGCTGGTGACGCCCATCCGCCGGGCGGCGCTGAGCACGGTGGGGATGCCCACCTTCATTTCGACCTTCAGCGCCGGGATGTTGAGGGAGTTGCCCATCACCATCTTGACCGGCAGCGTGTTGTGATAGGCGCCGTCATAGTTCTGCGGGCTGTATTGCTCGCGACCGGTCAACCCGCCGCCGATGGGGAACACCAGCGCCTCATCCTTGACCGGCGTGGTCATGTTCACCCGGCCGCTCTCGATGGCGGCGGTGTAGGTAAACATCTTGAAGCTGGAGCCGGGCTGCCGCGGCGAGACCGCCATGTTGATCTGGCCGCCGGGGCGGTTGTAGTCATCGCCTCCCACCATGGCCAGGATCTCGCCGGTCCGGGGATCCAGGGAGACCAGCGCCGCATCGTGGAAGTTGTAGTAGTTCCCCACTGAGGTGATCTGGTCTCGGACGGTCCGTTCAGCGATCTGCTGAAGGTCCATGCGCAGGCTGGTGAAGATCCGGTACCCCTTCCGATCGCTGGGGGCGATGCCGTAGTCCTTTTGCAGCGTGTGCAGCACGTAGTCGACGAAGTGCGGCGCCTGGAACTTGTTGATGGGCGGATAGACGGTGAGCTTTTCGGCGAGTGCCTTATCAGCCTGGGCCTGGGTGATGTCGTGTTGCTCGACCATGCCCTGCAAGACCTCGCGTTGGCGGATCTTGGCCTGCGTTGGATTGCGCAGCGGATCGTTCTGGGTGGGCGCCTGGGGCAGGCCGGCTAGCATGGCCGCCTGGGCCAGGCTCAGGTCGTGGGCGTTGGTCTGGAAGTAGCTGCGCGCCGCGGACTCGACCCCATAGGTCTGCTCGCCGTAGTAGATGGTGTTGAGGTAGAGCTCCAGGATCTGGTTCTTGGTATACCGCTGGTTCAACTCCAGCGCCAGGATGCCTTCGCGCAGTTTCCGCTGCAGGGTGGGAGCCGGGTTGGCTCCGATGAACACCTGCTTGACCAGCTGCTGGCTGATGGTGCTGCCCCCCTGGGTGATCTTGCGATGGGTGAGGTTGGCGAAGGCGGCCCGGACGATGCCGCCCAGGTCGATGCCACTGTTCTGGAAAAAGGTACGGTCCTCGCTGGACAGGGTCGCCTGGACGAGCAGGGGCGACATGTAGCTGAGCGGGACCACGATCCGGTGGTCGCCGGATGCGCCAATATCGGCCAGCAATACGCCGTTGTGGTCGAAGATCAGGGTGTCCTGATCCAGGCCGCTGGCGGACAGGCCCTGCACGGTGGGCAGCGGCCCCACGGTCTGGGCGGCGACGGCCGGGATGGCCATCGCGGTCAGGATGAAGAGAACCAGGAAGCCCAGCAGCAGGACGCGCCGCAGATCGGCGCGGCTTCGCCGCCGCCAGAGCTGGACATGCCGCCGGCTTCGCTGCCTGGGCGTCATGCGTGCGCGAAACCAGCGATGCCAGCCAGCATGAGCCAGGCTGCTAGCAGGAGAGCGAATGCCCACACCGACGCCCTGCCGAGCGAGCGCCAGAGGGCCTGCCGGCGCCGGCGGCGCA
>DASPZT010000002.1:0-4330 GCA_035636135.1 Candidatus Limnocylindria bacterium
AACCGGAAGCAGGAAATAGATGTCGGGGCTGACGAGGGATGACGGCCACCCCGTCATGATCCGGAGTGACGCGTAGTAGCTTGCGTCCCACACCGCAAAGGTCCACAGGAGGGCGGCCAACCGCCTGGACCAGGTCCTCCCCGCCAGCACGGCAACGGTGCCGAGCATGACCAGGGTTGCCACCTCCCGCGTGGCTTCGATGCCCCAGGGAAAGGAGCGCAGCACCTCCGGGGGAACGGTGCCGGTCCCGTGTAGATCACCGAGCTCAAGGCGGATGTAGATGTAGTAGACGACGACCGCCTCGAGGTGGCCCATGGCGACCGCGAAGAGGGCCAGGATGAGGGCGCGCCCGAGCGCGCGATCGGTGAGGCGTTCAGTGAGCGATCGAGTCGTGGCCGCCGATGGTCGACGGGACGTGACTGTGATTCGAGTATGGGATGGCCACCATCCGGGGTGCGCCAGCGCCCGCCGGGCAGCCACCCGTGCGGATGAGCGCCCTGCTCGGTCCGCCTCTCGCCGACCCGGAGCCTAGACCGCGCGCTTGCGCGGCGCCACAGAGGCCGTCGCCTTGGGCATCTGCAGGACCCCGTAAATGCGGGCCGCCGCGCCGATGCCAAGGATCAGGAAGATGGCCGCGGTGACGAACAGGGCGATAAACGCAATCCGGTTCGACACGAAGACCGTGAGATACAGCACCGCCGCCACCGCCCAGAAGGCGGCCACGGCGGCAGCCAGGCGGGCCCAAGTCGGCACCGACGTCCGGTAGCGCATGTCGGTCCCCAGATTGAAGGGGAGCCGCGCCGCCCAGGCCGGTTTGATCGCCCAGGCCCAGGCCAGCATCGCCCAGAATGCGACGTTCAGGATCGAAAAGACGCTCAGGACGACACGCAGAAGAGTCATCACCGACAAGAACGTGGTCCCCGGCCGCACCTTGCGGCGATTTGAGATGGATCGTCAGCGCCAGTTCTGGGGTGGCCCGACGATGGGCTCGAGGAGTCCCCGAATTTCACCCGGTGTGGGCTTCCGGCCCAGCTTTGCCTTGCTGAATAGGAGCTGCCCGTCGAGGCTCACCTCGAAGCGGCCCTTGGTCCCCGCCCGGAGTCCCACCTCTTCCATCACGGGCGCCCAGTACCCGAGAATCTCTGCGGCCAAGCTCACGGCCTGGTCCAGGTAGTTTCAGGGGACGCAGTACTCGATGGTGACCCGGTGCGTGGGTTTGATCATCCCTTCACGGTAACGGAGCGGCGTTCCGCCGGCCCCCGCAGCGCTCGCACCAGGTGTTCAACAGGGCTGGCGATCCCATATTGCTCGGTCAGCTGCTCCAGGCGTTTGGGGTCCGCGGGAATGGCGGCCAGCTCCCCACGCGGGCTGGGCACGGGGGCTCGGTCCACGGGGACGCCGGCCTGCCTGGCTCGGCCCACGTAGGCGATGGCGTTGGCATCCAGCCGGCCTGAGGCAATCAGCCCATCCAGGTTCCCGTAGCGCCGCAACAGCTGGGCTGCCGTCTTCTCTCCGATCCCGCTGACGCCCGGCAGCCCATCGGAGGGGTCGCCCCGCAGCACGGCAAATTCGCCGTATGCCCGGCCGGGGATTGCGTAGCGGCGTTCGATCTCGGCCTCGTCCACCACCTGGATCTTGCCGATCCCCTGCTGGGTATAGAGGACCCGAACGTCCGGATCCCGCACCAGGGCAAAGAGATCCCGGTCGCCGGTCACGATCTCGACCGTGCCCCTGACTTTGGACAGCAGGGAGGCGATCACGTCCTCCGCCTCGAATCCCTCGGCGCCCATGGTCTCCACGCCGATGGCCTCCAGGACTCCCTCGATGATGGTCACCTGGGGGATGAGCTCGAGCGGGATGGGGGCGACCACCCGGTGGGCCTTATAGGAAGGAATCAGGGCTACCCGGAAGGCCGGCCGCCAGTCTTCGTCGGTGGCTACCACCACCGCCCCCGGCCGCCGGTCGATGATCAGCCGGCCCATCATGTCGAGGAAGCCGCGCACCGCGTTGACCGGCTCGCCCTTGGGCGAGCGCACGGTGACCGGGATCCCGAAAAAAGCCCGGAACATGAGACTGGAGCCGTCCACCAGCATCCAGTCGGCAGCCATCCCAGGATCTTACGGAACGAGCCCCGCCGCGAGGGGTACCGGCAGGCTCGATTGGCTCGTTCAGCGACAGTATGGTTAGGGTCGCGGGATTTCCCGCGTGGCTTCAGACGGTCGCGTCGGCCACCTCTTTCGTGACAGCAGCCTGGGCGGGCGAGGCCTCGATCGACAGGTCAATCGTGACCTCATCGCCGACCAGCCAGCCGCCGGTCTCCAGGGCCGCGTTCCAGGTGAGATTGAAATCCTTACGGTTCACCTTGGTCTCAGCGGTAAAGCTGGCCGTGCGCTGACCCCAGGGATTCTTGGCCGCGCCGTGGAAGACCGTGTCCAGCACCACCTCGCGGGTCACGCCCTTGATGGTGAGGTCGCCGATGACCTTGAAGCTGGACGGGTCCTCGCCTTCAATGCGGGTGCTGGTGAAGGTGATGGTCGGGTATTTCTCGACCTCGAACATGGTCACGTCGCCGGAGCGCAGGTGATTGTCGCGCTCGGTAACCCCGGTGTTGATGCTGCGCGCATCCAGCATGACCGCGACTTGGGCGTGGGTCCAGTCCGACTCGTCGCCTTCGATCGTGCCGGCCACCACGCCGACGGTGCCGCGCACCTTGCTCATCATGTGACGAATCGTGAAGGTCGCGGCACTATGCTTCGTATCAATTTGCCATGTACTCATCAATCTGGAACCTCCGGGAGTAGAATCTGAAGTGCTACACCGTGCAATAGTTGACTGAGCAACTTTATTCCCGACCCGGTGCCCGCCCCGGCCGGAGGCTCCGCCTCCAGCCCAACGAGCTGCGCGCCTGGAAGGCCTTCCTGGACGCCCAGGCCAGCGTCCTCCGCGAGCTGGAAGCCGACCTGGTCGGCCAGGAACGGCTGACCCTGGCCGAGTACGACGTCCTGGTGCAGCTGGCGCTCGCCCCCAAGCAGGAGCTCCGGATGACCGACCTGTCGGAGCAGGTCCGGCTCAGCCGGAGCGGGATCACCCGGCTGGTGGACCGCCTCGCCCGCCGAGGCCTTACCGGCCGGCGCCCCTGCCCCATTGATCGACGGGTCACCTATGCTGTCCTGACGGCGGCCGGCCGGGAACGCCTGCGGCGCGCCACCCCGACCCACCTGCAAGGCGTTCGGGGCTACTTCATCGCCCGCCTGGAACCCGACCAATTGGAGCGGTTCACCCGGTCGCTCGAGGCCCTGGCCAGCCGGTAACGGGTTCTAGGCCGTCCTCGGCCGCCGCTCACTCGGACCCCGGCGGGCAAACTGGAATGGCGCATCCAGGATCAGGAGCGCTACCAGGGCGGCGGCCACGCCGGTCACGATGTACCAGGGCCATGGTCCCATCAGGTTGAGGAGACTGCCGCCCGGCGGGATGTGGCGGAGGTAGAGGTAATTGCCCCCCGTGACCACATCGATAACGGCCACGATAGCGGCGAAGCCCAGGGTGAGGGAGAAGATCCTGGGCACCGAGCCGGCCCGCGGTTGAAGTCCGAGGCCGATCACGAGAAAGAGCCCGGCCAGCACGACGGCTCCATGGGTCACATAGAACTGGAGGTAGGGATAGCTGGGAAAGTGGTCCGCCAGGTCCGGGGTGAGCAGAGCCTGCAGGGTCCCGCCCAGTCCCCAGAAGTAGGCCACCTCGACCAGTAGCGGCTTCCGCCACCAGAGGGCGGCCGCGGCGACGAAGCCACCCACATCGCAGAGCTGCACCGGAAGCGCGATGGCCGGCGACCAGCGCCCCTGCAGCAAGAGATACGGCTGCCAGCTCAGCAACGCGACGACGATGATGACCGCCAGGGCCCTGGCGACCATGTCCCGCCAGCTTCCGGGCCAGCGGCGGGCGGCGGCACAGAGCCCCCCAGCCACCACAATTAGCGCCGCCAGCGGCACCAGGTGTTCGGCGCTCAGCCAGCCCACCGGCCCTTTATACGCGCGCGCCCAACCGGTCGCCGGCGGCTAGTCTTCGGGGCCAACCGTGTCGCGAAGCCGGTTGATCTCGGCGGTGATGCGGTCCGGCGTAACGTCCTTCGCCTCGAAGACCGCCGCCGCGGCGCCGTCAGCCTCGGTCACCAGCCCCATCAGGAGATGTCCCGTCCCAACGTGGCGATGGTTCCACTCGCTGGCGAGACGGAAGGCGCTCTCGATCACCTGCTTGGTCCGCGACGTCGGAATCAGCCGCTGAATCGGCGATTTTTGCGGCGGGGGCTCGAGCTTCGCCTCCACCACCGCGT
>DASPZT010000003.1:0-3064 GCA_035636135.1 Candidatus Limnocylindria bacterium
TCCAGGATCTGCTCGTCTCCTCGTCGTCGATCTCCTGCGGTTCCATCACCGCGACCATCTCCCCACCGACATCTCCTCACGCCATCAGAACAAGGCAGAAGGGACACCCGCGGGGTCTCGGTCCGAAACCGAAAGTCTGACCGTCGTGCTCATGGCAACAATGCGTGACCCGCAGGTCAAGACCCCAGCGCCAGACTAGCCCGCGGGCTCAAGTCCCAGAAACGTGCCGGCGTCGGCGGGCAACCCCACCCGATTTTCGCGCCTGCGCGGCGTCCCCGCAGGGGATATCACGACTAGCCCGAGTTTCCTGGATAAGTTGATCTTTGGCTTGTTTCCGCTGGTCACAGGTCTGACGGGCCGAGTTTGGTGTATTACCCGTGTCAGCGCCTGGGAGCGTAACGGCTGAGGGCGAAGATTTCGCTCAGCTTGTCCTGGACGGGGCTGGTGTCGGTCAGCATGCGGTGGGCTTTTGGCCGGCCGCGGTCGCCGGGGTAGAGCAGGACGGCCTCCCCGATGCCCGCGAGCTCGGCGAGCAGGACGCGCACGGACAGGTCCAGTCCGGCGCGGCGGGCTTTGAGCCGCATGAGGTGGGCGATCTGCAGGGCGAGTACGCAGGTGAACACGTGCATTCTGATGTTGTGCTCGGTCCAGTGGTGCATCGGGGAGAACGACACGACGCGGCGGTCCTTGAGCTGCCGGAAGGAGAACTCCGCTTCGGACTGGGACCGGTAGCCGGCGATCACCTCGGCGGCGGGCCAGTCGTCGTGGCTGGTGATCAGGACGTGCTTGCCGAACAGTTCCTCTTCCAGGGCGGCGCGGGCTGCCTGGTCGACGGACCAGGTCAGGCGCAGGCTGGCGGGCTGGTCACCGTCCAGCTGCCAGGTGACGACGCGCCGCACCCAGGGCTTGCGGGTAATTGTCTCGATCTCGGCTTCGACCTTGCCCCTGGGGCGGCGGGTCTTGCCGCGTGCCAGGGTGGCGGCAAGTTCGTCCAGCTTGCGGCCGGCCTTGGCCAGGGTGGTGCCGTCGAACCCGGCGGCCTGGCTTTCGTGCAGCTCGGGTGAGTGGGTCAGGACGGCCCGCCGGTCCGTGCCGTAGGTGACGCGGCGGGTGTCGAAGGCGGTGAGCCCGCCGAAGCGCTCCTGGTCGACGATCGAGCGGGCGGCGGCGGGCAGGGCGGTCAGGTCGCCGCAGCCGGAAGCGGGCACCGACCCCACGTAGTGCAGGCCCGTCTTCGCCAGGCGGGCGAAGTTGTCCCCGGAGTTCTGCCCGGCGTCGAAGACGACGGTCATCTCCGCGGGCTGCTGGCCGCAGGCCGCCGTGACCGCCTCATGCCGTTCTCGCAGCTGGCTGATCATCGTGGTGAACTGGGTGACGTCGGGCCGGTCGCCGGGGTAGGCGTGCCAGGTCAGCGGGATCCCCCCGCCGCGGGTGACCACCAGCCCCAGGCCCACCAGCCGCAGGTCGGTGCGCTTCTGCTTCGCCTTGCCCCGCTGCGCCACCGGCGCCTTCTCGTTGCCGGTGGCGATGAACGTGGCGAAGTTGGTCATGTCCAGCGCCACCGACGAGCAGTCCAGCCCGAACGTGCCCACGATCGCCAGGGCGGTCCGGCGGGAGATCTCCTCCAGGTCCTGCAGCGACACCGCCCGCATCGCGTCCCAGAACCGCCGGTGATCCAGGACGGTGCCGGGGATCCTGGTGAACCGGGGCGCCGCCGTCTTCGCCCACCAGTCCGCGAACGCCAGCTTGGAGCACGGCGCCACTACCCGGTTCAGCGCTGCAAGGACCAGGTAGGTCCCCGCGCTGGCGCCCGCATCGGACCGCCGCGCGCCCGTCACCTCGTCGATGATCGCCGCGACACCGAGATCCTCCAGCACGCCCCAGGCCGCGGCGACCGCGCCGAAGTCCTTGTGCCGGACCCGGCCCGGCAGGCCCAGCCCGCCGCCCCGCATCGCCGCCGCCAGCTCCTCGGCCGTGCCCAGGTACTCCTGCGACACGATCCGCGGCTTCCCGCCGACCCGGGCGGACTCCGCCAGGTAGTAGTACGTCGCCCCGCCCCGCTTCTTCCCGATGATCGACGTCATATATGGGTAATACACTAAAACTCGTGCCGGGACCAGCACCGACACGCTGTTTGCCCAGGCTAGAGCACGGACGCCCGCCGCTTCAGCACCCCAAGATCAACTTATCCAGGAAACTCCGGCTAGCATCCGGATCGGCATTGGTGTTACGGGTGTCGACGATGGCAACGCGCGGGCGGCGCCGACGGTGACGGCTGCAAGGCACTCAAGGTCCAGCGGACAGTAGGCCAGCCATAGAGAGTGCTCGGCTGCTGCGTCACTCGGTTGGCGAAGCAGGGCCAGGGCTGGCCAGACAAGCACCACCTCGGATGACCAAGCTCCCGTGCTGTCCGGCGACTCATCATGTCCAATCGCGCTACCCGCAGGTGAGGGTCATCCGGTCAAAGTTGACCGTGACGATACCGTTCGCGTTGAGCGCGAAATGTTGCACCTCGTGAGCGGTGATGGTCGAGCCGTCCGAGCCCTTCACCATGAGCGTGAGCGTGAAGGTGTTGTTCGAGTTCTTCTCGTTCATGTTGAAGTTGCCCCACACGGTGAGATGGCCCGTGTAGGTCACGTTGTTGCTGTCAAGAATGGTGATCTTGCCGGTCTCGGTGAAGGTTGCCCACACCTCGTCACCCGCCGGGAAGAAGGTGACGTGATCCACCACGGTGCCGGACGCGTCGACGGAGACGATGCTGGCCCCGGTGCATGGGTTGGGGCCGGTCAAGCCTGCGTCGAAGACGCCGTGGGTGACTTCGGTCATGGTCACGGTGTGGCCCGTGCCGCCCGGTGCGGCCAACGCCGCCGTGGGCGCCAGCAGCGCAGCCACACCGGCGACCCCCGCTACCAGAAGTGCTCGCCGCAACTTGCGACCACTGCATTTGATCATGTGATGGGCCTTCCTCTCTGATGGACTGACGCGGCCCCGCGTTGACTTCCTTGCTAACGGATTTGCTAACAACGGCCAGGGATGCCTGGCGTTAACCCTGGATGCCAAGGAG
>DASPZT010000004.1:0-2016 GCA_035636135.1 Candidatus Limnocylindria bacterium
TCGACCGGACCCAGTCCGACGGCCACGCCGAGCGCCTCGCCGCAGGGCATCAAGACGCCGACCAACCTGGTCAAAGCCGGCACGCTGACGTTCCTGTCCGACACCACCTACCCGCCGCAGGAGTCGATCGACACGGCGACCAACAAGGCGGTCGGCTTCGACGTGGATATTGCCAACGCGATCGCCGCCAAGATGGGCCTGACCGCCACCATCAAGACCAACAACTTCGACTCGATCATCCCGGACCTGCTGGCGAAGAAGGGCGACGCGATCATCTCGGCCATGTCGATCACGCCGGAACGCTCTAAGCAGGTCGCCTTCGTCGGCTATTTTCAGGCGGGCCAGTCGATCCTCGTCCGCAAGGGCAACCCGCTTGGGATCAGCGCGCTGAAGGACCTCTGTGGCCGCAAGGTGGCGGTCCAGGTAACGACCACGGAGCAGGACACGCTCAACGCCGAAAACGCCGGGGACTGCAAGACCAACAAGATCACCATCCAGACATTCCCCAGTGATACCGATGCCGTCCTCAAGCTGAAGCTGGGCGCGGTGGACGCGGCGATGGACGACTCGCCGGTGGCCGCCTACTACGTGTCACAAGACCCCGCCTCCTTCGAGCTGGGCGGGACGCCGGTTCAGAATGCTCCCGAGGGCATCGCCATTGATCCCAAGAACACGGACGTGCTGACGGCCACCCAGCAGGCGATGCTGGCCATCTTCCAGGACGGGACGTATCACAAGCTGCTGGTGAAGTGGAACCTGCTTGACGGGGAGATCCCGGCCTCGCAGATCAAGCTGTAGCCCAGCCCGGGCAGCTGACGATCAGACGTCGATAGAATGGGCGCGAATCCCGCCGGATTCGCGCCTGCTCTCTGAACTGACATGAGCACTACCGTCCGGCCGGCACCGTCGGACAGCGACCCCTTCACGGAGCTGCGCGGCCCCGTCGTGGAACGGGACGCCTGGTTCTACATCAATATCGGCCTCACCCTGGTGGCGGTCCTGGTGGTCGCCGGCCTTCTTTTCTCGCTGGTCAACCCGGGCCCGCTGTACCGGTTCTGGATTCGGACGTTCCACCACGACCTCCCCTTCGACATCCCGTACTTCAGGCACTTCTTCACCCTGCCCCAGGTCTGGGGCGGGGTGCGCCTGACCTTCATCCTGGCCATCCTGGCGCAGACTACCGGGATCGTCCTCGGCCTCCTGGCGGCCTTGATGCGGACGTCTCGGATCGCCGTGTTCCGGGCGGTGTCCACCCTCTACATCTGGGTCTTCCGTGGCACCCCCGTCCTCCTGCAGATCATCATCGTGTCCGACGGGATCTCCATCCTGCTGCTCTCGATGGACCCCGATCTGAGCGGGGCGGGCTGGGTGAGCCACCTCGCCATCCTGATCGGCTCCAACGCCTTTGCCGCCGGTTACCTCGCGCTCTCGCTGAACGAGGGCGCGTACATGTCGGAAATCGTCCGGGCGGGGATCGTCTCCATCGATCGGGGGCAGATGGAAGCGGCCAAGGCGCTGGGCATGACCTATCCCCTGGCCATGCGCCGGATCGTCCTGCCCCAGGCGCTCAAGGTGATCATTCCGCCGACGGGCAATGAGTTCATCTCCATGCTCAAGACGACTTCCCTGGTGTCGGTGGCGGGACTCCAGGAACTGACGCTGGTATCGGAACAGACCTTTGCTCACAGCTTCAAGGTGCTGGAGGTGCTGGTGGCCGCCGGTGTCTTCTACTTGGCCATGACCACCATCCTGACCGTGGTGCAGGCCCAGATCGAAAGCCGTCTCGGCGAGCGACGGGCGGATATCCGTCGCAGCGCCGTCGAGAACCTTCGCCGCCTGTTCCTGGGCTCGGCCGACCTGCGCCACGTGGCCCCCGCCGCCCTGCCGCCGAAGGAGGCGCGCTGATGCCCATGGTCGAGGCGCGGGGGGTTCAGAAGTATTTCCACCACCTGCACGTGCTGCGCGGCGTCGATCTCGACGTCGAACGCGGCCAGGTGGTCGTCATCCTGGGCGCCA
>DASPZT010000005.1:0-4132 GCA_035636135.1 Candidatus Limnocylindria bacterium
TACCGGAACGGCCGGATGGTGGGATAGTCGCCGGCGCCTTCGCCCCGCCAGGTGCCGACCAGGAAAGCCAGCGCCCGGACGGCGGGATCCAGTTCCAGTGTGATCACAACATCACCCTTCCCCTTGACACGATAGCCGGAAGTCCTGTAGCGTACGACTCCGCGACTATTGTCATTCAGGAGGCGGATCTTGCGGCAGCTCATCGCGGACATGGCCCTCAAGCCCAAGGGCGGAGCCTGCCTGCGGGAGGCCGCACATTGACAACGTAGTCGCCGCGTAGTTCCAGGACTCGTTGGACCGTGTGGCCTCGGCCACACGGTTTTTTGTGTTTACCCCGAGTTCACCAAAGGAGCGGCACGAAGATGGCGATCCAGCTGGCGAGACAAATGAATAGCCCGGCGATCGAGATGCGCGGGATCAGCAAGCGGTTCCGGCGGACCGGCGCGCGCCTGCCCTGGCAGAAACCCATATCTGACAAGGTCGCCCTGGCGGCGCTCGACCTGACGGTGGCCACCGGGGCCATCACCGGGGTGATCGGGCCCAACGGCAGCGGGAAGTCCACGCTGATCCGGATCCTGGCCACCCTGACGGTGCCCGACACCGGCACGGCGCGGGTCTTCGGCTGTGATGTGGTCGAAGAGGCTGCCCAGGTCCGCCGGTTCATCAATCGGGTCTCCGTGGAAGCCGCCTTCTTCAAGGAGATGAGCCCCTGGGAGAACATGCTGTACTCCGCCCGCCTCTACGGGAGCGGCGGCGGGGATACCCGGGACCGGGTGAAAAATTCGCTCCACCGGTTGGGCTTGCCGCTGAACACGCTCGACCGGCCGATGAAGCAGCTGTCGCGCGGGCAGCAGCAGAAGGTGGCCATCGCCCGCAGCTTCCTGACCTCGCCCTCGCTGCTGCTGATGGACGAACCGACCACCGGCCTGGACCCACGGTCGCGGCGCGACGTCCAGGAGCTGGTGGGCACGCTGCGAACTGAGCACGGGGCCACGGTGCTGCTCAGCACCCACGACCTCCGGGAGGCGGAGACGCTCTGCGACTACGTGATCATCCTGGAGCGCGGCGCGATCCTCGCCGAGGGCACGCCGGCAGCCCTGCGGGCGCGGCATGAGCTGGACGGCGTACTCCCCAGCTTGGAAGACGTCTACCTGCGGATCTCCGGCAAGAGCCTGGAAGAGGACGAAGAAGAAGGAGGTGAGGACGGATGACTGTGAGCGCACTGCGCTGGGAGGCCAACGCGTTCGTCGGCTTCCTCGAGCGTCAGAAGAACCTCTACAAACGCTATTGGGCCTGGGAAGTGGTCTGGGTGCTGTACACGCTGGTGACCACGCTCAGCATCGGCTACCTGGCCTCCGGGCTGAACAGCATCGGGATGCACGAAGACCCCGGCAAGCTGCAGGCGGTCCAGCTGTACCTGCTGATCGGCGCGCTGCTCTGGAGCTACCTGTCCATGGTCTTCGTGGAGGTGGCCTGGACGATCAGCTGGGAGCGCTGGGAGGGAACCATTGAGTACACGATGATGGCGCCGGTCAAACGGGCGACGCACCTGCTCGGTGTGTCGACCTTCTCGATCTTCTATGGCCTGGCCCGGGCGACCCTGATCGGGGCGGTGATCGTCCTCCTGTTCCATATCAACCTGTCGCACGCCAACCTGATGAGCGGCGGGCTGGTGCTGGTGGCGGCCACCTTCCCCCTGATCGGCCTGGGCATTCTGACCTGCCTGCTGCCGTTGCTCTCACCCGAGAAGGGCGACCAGATGACGGTGGCGGTGCAGGGCACCCTGCTGCTGGTGTCCGGGGTCTATTACCCGGTGTCGGTCCTTCCCGGTCCACTCCAGGCGCTGGGGTTGGTCTCGCCGCTCACCTACACCCTCAGCGGGATGCGGGAGGCCCTCCTGCAGAACCGGGGCATCGTGGAGACGCTGCCAAGCATCGCGTTGCTGCTGGGCATGGGCGCCATTCTGATCCCGGCCGGGCTCTGGGTCTTCGGGCTGGCGGAGCAGCGCGCCAAGCGACTCGGTTTGCTGAAGCGAAGTGGGTAATTGCGACCTGGGACACCGCTCGCGGGTGAAGGCTAGCGGCGGCGACCCAGGAGGCGGAGCAGGATCAGGAACAGGTTGATGAAGTCGAGGTAGAGGCTGAGGGCCAGCAGCAGGGAGCTGTTGTCGAAGCTGCGCTGGGCCTTGACGCGCCAGAAATCGAAGAACGTGAGGCCGACGAAGACCACCCCCAGGAGGGCGCTGATGGCCAGCTGCGGGAGTTGCCGGAAGAAAATGGCACCGATGCTGAGCACGATCCCGACCAGGAGGGCTCCGAAGAGCCACTTACCCCAGGCTGCGAAGTTGAAGCTCGTGATCCAGACGATCGCGCCCGCGACCAGGAAGATCCCCACCGTCCCCAGCAGCGCCGTCCCGACCACGTCGGGCGCCACGCTCAGATAGGCATTGACGACTGGCCCGATGAAGAGCCCTTCCACAAAGGCGAAGAGCACGAAGAGTCCGACTGCAAGCTCCTGCCGGCGGGCGGCCACGGCGGCCTGGATGCCGAAGATCATGCCCAGGAGCACGATGAAGACGACCAGCATCAGCCCGCCCTGAATTGGGAACAGCGGCGTTGCCAGGACCCCGACCGCCGTCAGCAGCAGCGAAAGCCCCAGCCAGCCGAGCACACGGCTCAGCAGGGAGCGTTCGGCGAGCGCCTGCGACTGCGCTATCTCGTGGGGGAGCACGGTTCTCACCCTACCATTGGCTAGCGCGAAATTACGATCAGGACAGCAGCGCTATAAGTTAAGCACGAACTGAGAACTATCAGCTCATCTGTTAGACTGCCGCGAATGCTCGCCGGGTGGATGACCCTCGAGGCGCGCCTGGCGTCGGCATTCATCGTTCTGCTCGTCTTCGCTGCGGGCATGATGCCAGCCCGGGTTCAGGCGGCACCGGCTCAGATCGGGCTCAACGCGGTACCCTCTCCCCGGTCCTCCCCGCAAGGGGGAGGGAGAGAAAATCTCCCCTCGCCGCAAGCCGGAAGCAGGTTCACGCTGACCTCTGCGGAAGGGGGAACGAGGTTCGGTCGGAACGACGCCGCAGCCATGGGCCTCGCGGACCCCCTCCCCGACTCTCCGGCTGAACCGACTGGGGAGCTGGCCCTTCTCAACCAGGATCGGGCGGAGGCCGGGTTGCTGCCCCTGGCCGCGTCGGCCAGCCTGGATCGGGTGGCCGCCATTCGAGCCAGCCAGCTGGTGACGGACGGGATCACGCACTACCGCCCGGGCCACTCGACGCTGGCCGCCGTCGAGTTGCTCCAGGCCAGCCACATCCCGTATGTGTGGCACGGCGAGAACATCATCTGGGAAGGGAGCATGCTGTGGGCCGAGGTACCGGCCTTCTTCAATGACTGGTGGATGGCCTCGCCCGCCCATCGGGACAACATCCTCAACCCGCATTACCGCTCGGTGGGAATCGGGATCGCCAACACCGGCGATGCCGTCTACATGGTGGAGGTCTTTAGCGACCAGGTCGGTGATCCAGCCGAGACCCCCTCCCTGCCCTCCCCGCAAGGCGGAGCGAGACGCTATCGAGCGATGAGCCGCCAGCAGACCAGCCCGATGTAGGTCGCGGCCAGCGCCGCGAAGAGGCCGGTGAGCAAGACGTGGCCGACCACGAACGGCGTCCCCTGGGGCCAATCGGCATGTTCGAAATAGAAGAGGTCCACGCCCAGACGAGCTGCCCAATAGACACCGATGAAGGCGGCCAGGCCCAGGGCTGATGGGTTGCCGCGCAGGAACTCACCGTGCAAAGCGAGCGTCAGCGTCCCGAAGGCGACGATGGTCAGCACCGTGAACGCACCGTAGGTCCACATCAGCTTGCGATTGAAGGGGGTGAGACGGGCCAGATCGGTCTTCCAACCGAGGCGGGACGGCACCTGAATGCTGGCTCCCAGGATGCAGAAGTGGGCGATACCAGCCAGCCAGAGGGCGAGGCTGAACAGCTGGGTGATCATCGCCAGACCTCGAGCGCGGCCAGCAGATAGGTCCCGCCCAAGTAGAGGAGCGCCAGCAGGAAAGCGACGTCGAACAGCCGGTATTTCCGCCGTATTGCCGGGTCGTATCCCAGCTGGACCGGGATCCGCAG
>DASPZT010000006.1:0-2453 GCA_035636135.1 Candidatus Limnocylindria bacterium
TCGACCCCGAGCACATTGGGGCCCACGGCACGAGCGCTGGCGGGAACCTAGCGGCGCTGCTCGGCACGACCGATGCCGCTGCCGGCTTTGACATTGGCGAGTACCTCGACGAATCCAGTCGAGTCCAGGCGGTCGTGGACATGTACGGACCGACCGAGCTAACACAGATGGACGATTCCACGAGGTTCGGCCAGCTCGTCGTGCAATTCTCATTCGGAGGCTCGGAAAAGCTGCGCGACGGCGGCAGCC
Source organism: Candidatus Limnocylindria bacterium (assembly GCA_035636135.1). GTDB lineage: Bacteria > Chloroflexota > Dormibacteria > CF-121 > CF-121 > CF-121. The sequence continues at coordinate 250 of DASPZT010000006.1, forward strand.
CCATCAACTACGTTTCACCAGATTCCGCGGCGTTTCTGATCTTGCACGGCGCAGATGATCAATTGGTTCGGCCACATCACTCTCAGGACCTCGCGCAGCGCCTCCAGGCGGCGGGCGTCCCCGTCTCGCTGCTCGTGGTCCAGGGGACCGGACACAGTATGGAGACGCCCGGCCAGCAACCCTCACCCGCGGCCGTGCGCGCCATGTGTGTGGACTTCTTCGGTCGCGCCCTGGCTCCGGGTAGCCCCCTCTAGGCTCGGCTTGCCGAGACTGAACTTTACAAGCTGGTCAAGTTGTCACGGTGCGATGAGCTGGTGTTCGACGAAGTCGCTGAGAGCGCGGTCGAGTTGTCGCCAGACGTGAGCCAGAGGGGCTGCATTGAACGATGTCCGGCGGGAGCATGGGGTCGAGGAGCGCGAGGCCAGGCGCGAGGACTCGGCCATGGGCCTTGGTGAACAGTACGGCTACGCGACGGCCGAATGGGGTCAGCTGATAGCTGTGCGAGCCAGGTAGGCGGGTGATCAGGCCTTTGCGACGGAGCCGGCGGAGATCGTAGGTGGCCTGACGGCTGGAGTAGGGCTGGTCCCAGAGGCTGGCCACCAATTCGACCAACTGACGGTTGGTGAAGCCGGCCAGCAGGTGGCTGAAGTGGACGAGGGACGCGAGGAGTGCCATAACCCGCGGGTCGCCAAAAGCGAGCGCCGGGGCATGCAGGCCGTCGGTGGTGGTCGATGGACGGGTCAGGTGGGTGAGCGTGACCACATCAGGAGCCGGTCGTGCTGTCTGCGCTTCGGCGTCGCACAGACGCCGGTTGGCTGAGTCGCCAACGGCCCGTAGGGCCATCCAGTTTTTCATGCAGACGCGACGACCGATCCCGAAATCGCGGGTGTCGGCGATGACCGTCTCTGTGCGGAGTGCCCGTGCGAGCTTGAAGTATTGCTTGAGCCGGCAGGACTTGTACGTGCAACTGAGCTGGGGGTCCACGCCGCGGGTGATGACCTTGGTCCTGAATCGACCGGGTGTGCGTGGCAGCAGCTTACGGTCAAAGACGAGCACGACCTGGTCTGGTCGCCCCAGGTCCAGGTGATCGCGAATCACGCCCTCGAAGAAGGCACGCCCGGTCTGGGGACGGTCGAAGACGCGGGTGTCGGAGACCTCGAACTGGCGGAAGGCTAAATCGTAGTCGTAGCCGGCCTGGAGGTCCTCAGCCGTGAATGGCGAGGGAAGACGGTGGAACCAGCGCCAGAAGAACGTGTGCACGTCATTCGCACCGAGCCGGTTGCAGATGCGTTGCAGGGCTGCTGGATCGGCGCACCAACGGAAACCGTTGTCGAGTGCCTCGTATGCAATGCCGGCCTTGTCCAGCTGACGCTTGGCCCAGCTATGGCCGTTGAGCCACAGCCAGATTGGGAAGGGAGCGTAGGCGTTAGTCTTCCAGAAGGCCGGGCCCCACTCGGGATCCCACAGGTAAACGTAGAAATGGTTGATCAGCACCATCTGCCGACCCCACTCCATGTGCGGATGGGCCGCCTTCTCTTGCCCCTTCGCCTTCCACGAGCGCCACGCGGAGGCCTTTTCTTGGGCGATGCCGAGCAGGACCACCTTGCCTTGTCCGCCCTCCTCAGCGGCGGCGCGCAGCAGTGGCTCAGCGATCTTCTCCTTGTTGTCGCCTTTGGCAAAGTAGCGAATCGGAATACCTTCACCCTGAGCCCAGCGGTGGATGGCGCCACATACGCTTCCCCGATCTGGCCAAAGGCAGCCGACGAAGGGGATCCGAAAGCCGCGCTGTCGATTGAGAAACTGGCAAACCTGCCCGACCGACTGGAGCTTGGGCACGTATGCCTGCAAAAAGAGGCGATCGATCGAACGACAGGTCAGGGTGATGTGGTCACGAAGCAGGGTGGCATAATCGGCCATGGTGTAGTCCTTCTGGTTTTGGAACACTCGGAGGCTACATCGAAAATGGGGGACCTCAATCGAGGTCCCCCTTATCGTGGCCGGTTTATCTCGGCGGTATGAGGTCGCTCGCTACGCCTAGGTGCCTCGCCGGGTGCATTCATCACCCCGAATGGCCGGTGTGCCGATTGGCCAGCCGTTGGGCGCGCCGGCCTGCTTCAAGCCATTCTGAACTAGCCGCCTCGATCTGATCACGTATCGCTGTCACCCTGGCGCTCAGTACGATGGCGAGCAGAGTCAATCATTCG
>DASPZT010000007.1:0-2207 GCA_035636135.1 Candidatus Limnocylindria bacterium
CGAGTATGGCGTGATGGAAGCCGCGCAGGGCGCCGATGGCCGCTGGCGGACGCGCAGACCATGGTCCACGAGTCAGGTGCCAACGGATCAGGCAGCCAGCGCCCCCATCTACCAGGATCTCAGCGTCGCGACGTACCCGCAACGATGCCAGATCGACAGGCATGAGCCGTATCGCTTCTCCGAACTCTTTCCGCGCGGTGGTCGTCGGACATAACGGTGTAGGTGCATACATGTGACTCCTGGTGATGGATACCCCGGCCGCCCGCGGTATGGATTGCGACAGGTAATAGACGTGCTTACCAACGTTCGGCCGTTAACGGGGCGGGACCTCCACCATTGAAGTGGAGGTCCCGTTTTGAAGGTGCGGCTGATCGATACTTACGGGGCGATCGCCGAGGCGGTCGGGGTCATCGCGGTCGGCTGGACTGCGACCTTGCGCGGCCCATTACCAATCGGAATCGTGGCCGTCACGGTCTGTGTGCCGAGGTCGATGACCGACAAGTCATTCGAGGTCTCGTTGGTGACGTATGCCGTGCTGCTGTCGGAGGTCGTGGCGGTCCAGTGCGGCATGGTGCCCACTTTGACTGCACCAAGCGTCGTGTACGCATCCGGGTCGACCAGGTCCAGCTCGCCTGGGCCTTGAGCGACGACCAGGCCCAGCTTGCCGTCGGAGGTGAAGCTCGGGAGGTGCGGGGAAGCGCCCACGGGAATCTGGTCGATGAGCTGGTTGGTGGCAATGTCCAGCACCTGGACTGCATCCACGCCGGCCTCAGTGAAGAACAATTCCTGGCCATCGGGGCTGACGTTCATGGCGCGGGGGGTGTTCTCCAGGGCCATGGTGCCCAGGAGTGTGCCAGTCGTCAGATCGAGGCTCGCCAGCGCCGACGCATTCTGACCCTGTGACGCGACGTAGGCGGTCTTCCCGTCAGGGGTAATCGCGAAGTTGTGGGGGTTGGCAACGCCCACCTTCCAGGTCACCTGGTTGGTGGCGGTGTCGATGGCCTCGACCTGGCTGGTGCCGAAGCCGGCCGCGAGGACCGTGCTGCCATCCGGTGTGATCGCCAGGCCGTGCGGGGTCTGACCCACCTCGATACTCGTGGAGACGCTATCGGTGTTGGTGTCGATGACGGACACGGTCGAAGCGCCGTCACTGCTGACGTAGACCCAGCGTCCGTCCGGGGTGATGACGACACCATGCGGACCCGGCGGCACCGGAATGGTGGAGAGGACCTGGTTGGTGGAGGTGTCGAGGACGGCGACGGAGTTGTCCTGGAACAGACCAACATACGCCTTTGGCGCGGCGGACTGCGCGGCGGCAACCGGGCTGTAGGCAAGCGCATACGCGCTGGTGCCAGCCAGAAGCAGCGCGCTCATGGTCGCGAGACGCCAGCCCCGCGAGAGGAAGGTGGAAAGTCCTGAACGTGTCATGAGTCGTGAGCATCCTTTTTCAGAATGAGTTGCGTCGAAGAGAGAAGAGGAGCAGAGCGGCGCGGTCTCGAGCCCGAGCGGATGGATCCGTCCCTCGCCAATACCCCGCTGGAGCACAGGCGGATTGCGGGATTCAGTCAGTCTTCGCTCGTCGGATCGAAGCGCGGCACTCCAGCCCGGCGGGCATGGGTGAGCCTGCTCCAGCCAAAGATGGCCGCACCCACCATCACCGGAACTAAGAGGACGAGCAGCCAGATCTCGCCAAGCGTCAAGCCGATCTGGTCGTAATACGATGCGAACAGCAGCATCCCAATGAACGTGAGCGCGCCGACGCCAAGCGTTAGCCGCAGCGGTGCTTGCGACGGCGGCTCCATGTACTCGAATCGCCGCAACACGTGCCGATTGGTGCGGTCGAGCAACGGCACCAGCGTCATCACGCCGAAAAAGGTGCCCGGGAACAAGACGCCACCCAGAAACTCAGGGTTGATGGTGATGGGGCCCACACTGAAGCCCACACCGGCCGGGATCAGTTTCAAGAAGCCGAAGATCCACAGGAGATACCAGTCCGGTTTGACCGCCGGCGTTTCCGCGGTTGGGGGTCCATAGGCCGCCAGGGGGTGGACCGGCACGAAGGCCGCCAGCAGCGAGAGGGCGCCCAGCATCAAGAACACCAGTTGCCCGGCGAGCAGGGCGTGATACGGCCAGACGGAGATGCCGAGCACCCGGCCAGGCTCCGCCAGTTTGCGGGCGTACCCGGCATGGTGTGTTTTTGTTTGAGC
>DASPZT010000008.1:0-2336 GCA_035636135.1 Candidatus Limnocylindria bacterium
GGGTGTAGGTGGTGGTGGCCGTCGGGTAGGTGGCCTTGACCTGGTCAAACAGGTCTTTGTTGAAATAGGTGAAGAGGCAGTTCACGTCGAGCGGGATGCCGTACTTCTTTCCCGCCCAGGTGACGTCCTGCAGGGAGTTGGGCAGGAACGAACCGACCTTGCCCCACCTGGCCCACAGGTCATCGACCGGCTCGGCCACCCCGATGTGCCCATACACGAAGGCATGCTGGTGGGCCACGTCGACCGGCACTCCACCCAGCGCGGCGGTCTTGACCTTGGTGGGGATGTCCTCCCACACCGCGTTCGAGACCTGGATATTGATGTTGGGATACGCCGTCTGGAAGGCAGCGAAGAGGTCGACGAAGGGCTTCTGGTTGTAGTAGTCGGCGGCCAGCAGCACCTGGAGCGTGATCTTGTTCCCGGTGATGTTGTTGTTGATCGCGGGGTAGCCGGACGGCACCGGCCCGCCGGCATTGTTGGGAGTGGACTGGCCGCAGGCAGCCAGCAGCGCCGCGCCCGGACCGATCAGAGCCGCCACCCCACCGGCTTCCAGCAGATGCCGGATCAACTGGCGCCGGCTCATGCGGCCGGTCATCACAAGGCGTTCAAGTTCGTCCAGATCTAACTCCATGTAGGTCCCTCCTTACCTATTGGATCGCGGCTCGACATGCCGCTTGAGCCACTAATGCTACGTCGCGATGGGCGTTCTGTAAATCGGTAGACCTATCGGCTATCCGCGCGTCTCTAAGTGATCGCGCCATCGCTCATTGAGACGGGCATCTCGCTGCAGGTTCCGCCATGACTCGGCTGCATCGGCCGAGTCCTCGTGCGGAACACGGAAGCCTGCGACGAAAAGGGCGATGTTGGCCAGATCCCAGCGGAGCCGGTACAGCAGGATGGCAGGGTCTGTCTCGGGCAAACCAGGACGGCCTGGCGGCTCAAGCATCCACAGGTCCCGGGCCGCGGGCGCGATCAGCACCGTGTCCCAGTCGATGAGCCGTGGGCCATCCGCAGTCCAGACGATGTTGGCCGCGTGCGGCTCGCCATGGGTAATCACCCATGGCCGGCGGTTGGACCGGACGTCGTCCGCGAGGGTGTCGAACAGCCGCAGGCCCGCCCGCAGGTCTGGCTCGACGCCGCGCAGCAGCTGCCTGGTCCGTTCCGAGTACGGACCCGCCATCCATGGCCGGTCCAGCTGGGCGAGCGCCACCTCGAGTTGTGGTCGGCTGGGGAGCAAGAAGTCCTCCCGGTTGGCGATCCCGGCGACCTCGACCGGAGTCTGGTGGAGTCGGTCGATGACGCCGCGCACCGCATCCCGGTCAGCCTCCGATGGGTAGCTGCCGAAGGCGCCTGCACCGCCCTCCAGAAATGGAAAGACGGTCACGGAGAAGGAGTCGCCCAGTCGCCGGAGCGCGCGGCCGGCGACGTCCGGGAGAGGCGCGACCACGAAATCCAAACCGCTGTCGCGCAGACTGCGTGCCGTCTCGAAGGCTGCGCTGAGACTCGCGAACGCGGCCTCCTTGTTTCGGCTCACGCTGACCCTCGCCAGGTCGTCCACGGTGACGAAGCGGCGGCTGCCCGCTACATCGACGGCCACCCAGTGGTGGCTGCCGAATCCGACTGCGGCGTACTCGATGGACGCGGCCTCGAACCGCCAGCCGGCTCGCAAGGCGTCTACCAGGTCTGCTCGCTCGAGATGCCGGGGAGGTGTGTTCAGGAGAAGGGCTAGTGGCCGGCGATTTCGACGACCGGAAGATGGACCTCGGCCGGGCCAGTCCAGTCGCCCTCATGCAGCGACACCGTCAGGACCCCATGCGACAGCTGCGCCTTGGCCCCCTCCGCGTGCACGGGGCGTGGCAACCGCAGGTCGCGCTGGAACGTGCCCACGTGCCACTCGTGCTGCAGGTAGTGCTGCTGCTCCTGGGGATAACGTGCTTCCGCGTGGACGGTTAACCGATCCTTGCCCAAGAGCACCTCGACGTTCTCAGCGTGGGTCCCGGGAAGCGGGATGGCTACCGTCATCTGCCCCGCGCTTTCGTAGATGTTGGCCGGCGGAACGGCGGACTCCAGCGTGGTCGGTTTCTGGCTCATTAGGCCGAGACCCCCTCCCTGCCCTCCCCGCAAGGGGGAGGGAGAACGCTGATTAGATTCGTTCGAAATTCCTCCGCAGCTCCCAGTCGGTGACCACGCCGTCAAAGGTCTTCAGCTCGAGGCGGGCGGCGTGCAGGTAGTGCTCGACCACCTCATCGCCGAAGGCTTCCCGCGCCACCTGGCTGCGCTCCAACGCTGCCACGGCGCTGGTCAGGTTGGACGGCACCCGCGGCAGGTCGGCGGCG
>DASPZT010000009.1:0-2147 GCA_035636135.1 Candidatus Limnocylindria bacterium
TTTCATGCGAAGCCACATCAACGTCCACGGGAAATACTCCTTCACTGCTATAGTCCCCGCAGATCCCGGCAAAGGCGCCAGCGCTACCCGGCAGCTCCGTGACCCCGACGTCCGCGACGAAGATGAGGACGACTTCGACGAGAACGACTCCTGGTAGAGCCGAGAATAGCTCGGTCTCGGTGATGGCCGGATCGTCCACCAGGATCACCTCCGTGCCGGAACCCGGCCCGCCAGTACACCGCGGCGAGCTGATCGAGCGCGGCGGCCAGGTCCAGCTGCGTGCGCCCGTCGAGGGGTCCCTGTAGTCCTGGGGAAACCTCGGTCGGATATCCCTGCCCTGCACTGATGCCAGGGATTGGTGTCGGCGGGGAGATCAGCCGCCGGCCCGCAGCCGCCGCAGGTCTGGCGATCCGTACGGGAACGACCCGGCTGGACGGGGCTCCTCGGCCAGCCGGTCCACGGCATCGAGCACCTCACAAAGGCCCTCGGGATCGTCGAGGAATCCGGCCGCCTGGCTGATCGCCTTCTCCTCGTAGACGACCCGGGTGGAGGGCCGGAATGACGCTCCAGCCCCGCCCGGCGAGCGAGGCGGCCAGCTGCGATCCGTATGCGGTCGCGGCGCGGGACCAGGCCGCCCGATCGTGCCCGTGGGATGGGCCGGTCTACGGAGTGTGGGCGGCCTTATGGGAGCTGCGCAGTGACGGCCATCAGGGTCTGCCCGGAGGCCACCATCTTGTCACGGAGCGTGGCCGAGGCACAGTTGATGCTTTCGTTCTGGGCGCGGGCCGATGGCCGCGCCGGGGCCTCAAGCGTGTCAAGCGGCGCGAAGTTCGCTGCCGTCGGCCGGTGCGGCAGGCACTGAGGGTGCCGTGGGCGCCCGAGTGCCCTGCGCCGCCCGACGCGCGGCGCGCGAGGCAAACGCCTCATCGGCCAGCTGCCGGACCCACCGCATGCGCTCGGCGGCTGCCTCCGGGTGGTCGCCGAATTCCTGGGCCATCAGGCTGATGCAGCCACTGATGCCGAGCTGCCGCACCGTGCGGCTGATCACTTCTGTCAGGGCGCTCGCGGTCAGGGTGTCCGATCGCTGCAGCCCCGATGCGAACAGCGCCTCGCACCACGCCTGGTTAATGTTCAACCGGTTCATGGCGAGCCTCCTCGCTGTGGCCGGATAGATGGATGCCCGAAGCCACCACGAACGAAGACCAACGGGGAGCCCTCACCGACCGCCTCGAGCTGGACAACCCGACCGATCACCCACCAGTGATCGCCTGCTTCGTCCACGCGGTCGATGTCGCAATCGATCCAGGCGATCACGTCGTCGAGTACAGGCATGCCGTTTCGTTCCGCTGTCCAACCGATCGCAGCGAACCGATCGGGGCTCCCGCGCGCGAACAGCCGACAGACTTCTTCCTGGTGGTATCCCAGGATGTTGACGCAGAAGCTCCCGGAGGCCGCTATCCGCGGCCACGTCGACGACCTCTTACCGACGAGGAAGCCGACCAGAGGTGGGTTCAGGGACACCGAGGTGAACGAACCGATGATCAGGCCGACCGGATCACCCTGATGCATCGCGGTGACCAGGGTCACTCCCGTGGGGTAGTGGCTCAGTACGTTGCGGAACTTCGTTTCGTCGAATGAGTCCATGCGGTCCGTCCATGCACTCCGGAGGAGCTCGGCCCCAGTGCTCGCCTGGGCATCGCTCGCAGGAACCACCGTTGACTTCATGACACACCTCCGCGTCTCCTGAGGAGAGTATCACTACCTGACAGTAGTGACAATATCTACAGGTCTTCGCATCTCACGCCGGGCCCGCGCGGGCGACGGGCCGGCGAGGCAGCAGCTCGTCTCGAGTACCCCGCAGCGTGCGCTCAGTCATCTTGGCCACCGGCCAGTCACCCCAGCCGCGCACGAGATGAGCTGGCTGCCGGGGGATTGCCTGCCGATCGTCGCCCTGGCGGCGGCCTGAGGCTTGGACGGACTGCGCAGAGGACCGTGCTGCGACGTTGAGCGCAGCCGCCGTCGTGCTGTGGAAGTACCTCATCGTCGCGGTCGTACTTGACGTCGAAGGGGTTAGCCAAGTCCAGCAGCCAGGCCCCGGCCAGGGCCGGCAGCGCGAAAGAGCGCGAACCTCAGCCGGAGCCGCTCGC
>DASPZT010000010.1:0-2441 GCA_035636135.1 Candidatus Limnocylindria bacterium
CCTTCGCCACCGTGCGCGAGGCGTCGCGGCGCACCGTCAACATGCGCCACTACGACGTGCAGCTCGTCGGTGGCATGGTGCTGCATAAGGGCTCCATCGCGGAGATGAAGACCGGCGAGGGCAAGACCCTGGTGGCCGTGCTGCCGCTCTACCTCAATGCCCTGGAGGGCAAGGGCGCCCACCTGGTCACGGTCAACGACTACCTGGCTCGCCGCGACGCCGGCTGGAACGGCCCCATCTACCACCGGCTGGGCATGTCGGTGGCGGTCATCGGCCACGAGATGTCGCTGCGGTATGACCCGGACTATCTGGACGAGACCCACCCCGACTCGCGGCTGCAGCACCTGCGGCCCATCACCCGCCAGGAGGCGTACGCCGCCGACATCACCTACGGCACCAACAATGAGTTTGGCTTCGACTACCTGCGTGACAACATGGCGGTCGACTTGTCCCAATGCGTCCAGCGGACGCTGCACTACGCCATCGTGGACGAGGTGGACAGCATCCTGATCGACGAGGCACGCACGCCGCTCATCATCTCCGGCCAGGCCAACGACCCCACCGAGAAGTACTACCAGTATGCCCGCCTGATCGCCCGGCTCTCGCCGAGCGACTACACCATGGAAGAGAAGACCAAGTCGGCCTCCCTCACCGAAGAGGGGATTGCCAAGATCGAGCGCTGGACCGGGATCAAGAACGTCTACGAGCTGGAGCACGTCGAGGAGGCGCACCAGATCAACCAGGCGCTGAAGGCCACCCTCCTGCACAAGCGCGACCGCGACTACATCGTGAAGGACGGCGAGGTCATCATCGTCGACGAGTTCACCGGCCGGCAGATGCCCGGCCGGCGCTGGAGCGACGGCCTGCACCAGGCGGTGGAGGCCAAGGAGGGCGTCAAGGTCCAGCAGGAGAACCAGACGCTGGCCACCATCACCTTCCAGAATTTCTTCCGCCTCTATCACAAGCTGGCCGGGATGACCGGGACGGCCGTGACCGAGGCCGAAGAATTCCACAAGATCTATAAGCTCGAGGTGCTGGTGATCCCGACCCACCGGCCCATGGTCCGCACCGACAACTCGGACGTCATCTACAAGAACGAGGCCGCCAAGTTCAACGCGGTCGTGGACGAGATCGTGGAGCTCAACCGGCAGGCCCGCCCGGTCCTGGTGGGCACCGTCTCCATCGACAAATCCGAGCGGCTGGCCCGGCTGCTGGAGAAGCGGGGCGTGCCCCACGAGGTGCTGAACGCCAAGCAGCACGAGCGGGAAGCGTTGATCGTGGCCGGGGCCGGGCAGCCCGGCGCGGTCGTGATCGCCACCAACATGGCAGGCCGCGGCACCGACATCGTGCTGGGCGAGGGCGTCGCCCAGAACGGGGGCCTGCACATCATCGGCACCGAACGCCATGAGAGCCGCCGCATCGACAACCAGCTGCGCGGCCGGTCGGGCCGCCAGGGCGACCCCGGCTCCTCGCGGTTCTTCATCGCCCTGGATGACGATCTGATGCGCATCTTCGGCGGGGATCGGATCCGGGGCATCATGGACCGCTTGGGCATCCGGGAGGACGAGCCCATCGAGTCCGGCCTGGTGTCGCGCCAGATCGAGGGCGCCCAGACCAAGGTGGAGGGGCACAACTTCGACGCCCGGCGCTACGTGGTCGAGTACGACGACGTGATGAACAAGCAGCGCGAGATCATCTACGGCGACCGGCGCAAGATCCTCGAGGGCGAGAGCATGAGGGAGACCGTGCTGGACATGATCAAGAAGGTCATCAGCGAGACGGTCCCCGCCTATTGCGAGTCCCGGCACCGCGACAACTGGGACCTGGAAGGCCTGGTCGAACACCTGCGGCTCGATTTCCCGCTGCCGCCCTACGCCGAGATCCCGCCCGACGAGCTGGGGGAGACGCCCGAGTCGGTGGCCGATCGTCTCTACCAGTACGCCGCCGAGGCCTACGACGCCAAGGAGAAGCAGCAAGGCACCCCGGAGATGCGCAAGCTGGAGCAGATCCTGATGCTGCGCACCATCGACGGGCGCTGGGTTAACTACCTGACCATGATGGAGCACTTCAAGGAGGGCATCGGGCTGCGCGCCTTCGGCCAGAAGGATCCCCTGGTCGAATACAAGAACGAAGCCTTCCAGGCCTTCCAGGAGCTGCAGGGCGAGATCCAGCAGGAGATCGCCACCACCATCTTCAAGCGGCAGCTGGTGCAGACGCCGCCGCCCGAGCCGCCGCCCGTGATGCTGATGAACCGGGGCGAGCCGGCGGCCACCGGCGCCAGCCCGGCCGCCCGCCCGCAAACGCCCAACGGCAACCCGGCGGCCCGGGTACCGGCCGGCGGCGAAAAGCTGGGTCGCAACGATCCCTGCTGGTGCGGCAGCGGCAAGAAGTTCAAGAAGTGTCACGGAAGGTAGCGCTGGGTATGATGAAGCGCCATGCCA
>DASPZT010000011.1:0-4708 GCA_035636135.1 Candidatus Limnocylindria bacterium
CGCCGTGATGGGGCAGAACGTCGCCGAGTCGCGCCCCGACTATGGGCGCATGTTCGGCGTGCCCGCTGCGGATCGGATTCGCAACGAAGCCGAGATCCCCACCCTCGCCGCAGGGAACATCACCACCACCGACGAGGTCAACACGATCCTGGCCGCCGGCCGAGCAGACCTCTGCCTCCTGGACTGGCTGGACTCAACGCCTCAATAAATTCAACCGGTCGCTACCGGGCTTCAGCTCGCTTGGTAACCGGAAGATTTAGGATTCGAGCCGCATTCGCGCCCAGCATCTGACCCTTTTGCTCATAATCAGCCTCCCCAGTGGACATCCTCACAGCCCAGCATCTGCGGCAGGGCGGCATCCCACCGCCTCGGCCCCCCAAGGTGCCCTGGCAGACCGGTCGCCGCCGGCCTAGTTTGACGATCGAGGCAGTGCGCGGTCGATCGAGGGCGGAGGCAGTACGAGGTAGCTAAGCAGCACGCCAACAATCCCGCCAATCACAATCGTCCCTAGCCAGAGGTGGATGGACCAGCCAATGCCTCCGGTCAGCTGAAGCGTCAGCATGTACAGGGAGTAGAAGATGACCGGCACGGACAAGGCAAAGAGCCGCACCGAGGCGGGTCGCTCGAGGGAGGGCCGGACCCGCCAGAGCACGAGATCCCCAAGAAGACCGGCCACCATCGCGGCCGGGATGAGCCGGTACTGATCCCCCAGCACGCTCACGAGCGCCGCATTCAGCGTCACGATCAGTGTCACGCTGCCGACCGGCAGGGTGTTCGCACGCAGCCCGAGAAGGAGGATGCCCATCAGGAGCGCCGCCTGGATGATGATGCTGGCAGCCCCGAGGGACTGGCGGGCGAACGGTATCGCGGTGAACGGTGGGTTGCCGGCGGCCGCGTAGGCCATGGCGCGCCCGTCGGGCGACCAGCGGGGTGTCCACGCCTCCAGCCGGAGGCTGGTCGTGCGCAACACGTTCGTCGGGTGGCTGCCATCGGCGTTGGCCACGTAGATCTGTGCCTGGCCGTCCCGGGTTGAGTTGAAGGCAAGCTTGCCGCCGTCGGGCGACCACTCCGGGAGCCAATCATCGCCGGTGGAAGTCATCAGCCGCCGCTGGCCGGTGCCGTCACTGTTCATGGTGTAGATCTGAAGCCGGCCGCCGCGGGCTGAGGCGAACGCAATCGTGTCGTTGTGAGAGGACCAGGAGCCGCCCCAGTTGTCGCCTGCGTTGGTCAGCTCGGTTTGCCCGCTTCCATCGGCGTTCATGACGAACACTTCTTGATGCCCGGTTCGGTCCGAGTGGAAGATGAGCCGACTCCCATCGGGCGACCAGCCGTCGAGGATGTCGTTGGCGCCGCTGTTGGTCAGCAGCCGGGTACCGCTGCCCGGGGCCTGGATGATCGCAATGGTCCACTTCCTGGTGTCGCTGCGCCTGAGGGAGAACGCCATCGTCTGGCCGTCCGGCGACCACAGGGGGCCGCCGTACCACGCGGGCGACTGGGTCAGCGCGGTGGCCCCCGAGCCATCGGCGTTCATCCGATAGATCTCCCCGACGGGGTTGCCCCCTGAACCCGGGTCGGATCTGGCGAAGCCGATCGCGCGCCCATCCGGAGACCATGATGGAGAACCGTCCGATTGTCCGCGGCTGATCGTCAACCGAGTCTGGTCTGTTCCGTCAGCTTTCATGGAAAAGAGTTCCGCTTGCACCTGGTCCGCCACTGGAGCTCGCTGGGCCCACGTATCGGCCAGGGGGTGGACGAACTGGGTGAGGCCCGTAAAGATGGAGAGGAGTAGCGCCAGAGAGAGCACCGCCGGCACCTTCGTCAGCCACCGTTGCGACGCGCGCCCGGGATTGCGCCAGGCGGCGCGGAGCGGCCCGGCCACGATCAGAACGCCGGCCAGTGCGAGGACGAGATGGGTCGGACTCAGCAGGGCATCCACGCTGAATTCCACGCCGAAGATGACGTGCCAGATCAAGTCGGCGCCACCGCCGACCGCGAACAGGCCGACCCCGATCAGGGAAAGGCCGTATCCGGGCGGAAGGGTTTGTCGCCAGGCTGCGCCGCGCTGGCGCGACCGTACCGCGGTGGCCCCTAGAAAGATTCCGACGACAGCCATGGCCGCGTAGAGCACCGCGTGCCACGGCGTGAAGAAGGTGTTGTCGGTCCTGCCGTGAGCGTGGGCCCAGAGGTCAAGGTAGAGGCCGCCCAGAAGGAGCGTCGACAGCCCGGCCATTGCCCAGTCGAACCGAGTGTTTTCGGTTGGCCGAACGGGCTGCGCTCGGGCAACCCCCTCGTCGTGGGAGGCGAGGGTGGCCGTTTTATGCCCCGATGTCGTAAAGCTGACCGGGGTCCATGTCGAGGCCGTTGGCGACCTGCCAGAGCGCGGCTACCGCCTTCAGGCTGTTCCGCCTCGCAAAGGGCGGCAGGTCGGTGCGCTCGCGGAGGGCCTTGACCAGCGTCTGGTAGCAATCGACCAGGATGCGCTCGCCCTCGGTGAGCTCGACGCCCATCGTATTCTTCATGCCCGCACCCTCCTTTCGCCCGCCGTGCCGATGACAATCCGGTCGTCCTGCAGTCGCTTCGCCTTCAGCTCGAACCGGGGCAGACTACCGGCCTGGACTTTCTGCACCCCAAAGCGCAAGCCCTCGTGGGCTTCGGCCAGCGACTTGCCTAGCTCCTTGAGAATCCGGCTCTCATCGGCCTTCGGGTCGGGGATCTCGATCAGCACCTCGATCTCGTCCTGCCGTTCATCTGCGGTGAAGAGGTGGATCCGGAACTCGTCGATCTCTTTGTACTCCCGGACAATCGCCTCCACCGCCCGGGGGTACACGTTGGTGCCGCGCACCAGCTTCATGTCGTCGACCCGGCCGCGGATCCCGCCCTCATAGAGGTCAAAGGTCCGGCCGCACGTGCAGCCACTCGCCGGGACGCGGACCACCAGGTCACGGGTCCGATAGCGCAGCACGGGGATGAAGCCGCGCCCGAAGGACGTGATCAGCCGCTCGCCGAGTTCGCCGTAGGGGACGGGGTCGCCGGTCTCAGGGTTGACCACCTCTTCGATGTAGTGGTCCTCGATGATGTGGGTCCCACCCGGCTGCCGTTCACACTCGAAGACCATGATGGTGCCCACCTCGGTCATCCCCGCCGTGTCGGCCGCCTTGGCTCCCCATTCCTCCTCGATGAGGCGCTTGGTGGCCGGGATGGAGCCGGCCGGCTCCCCCGACAGGATCAGGCGCTTGACCGCGCTGCCGGCCAGATCGACACCCATCGTCTTGGCTTCCTGAGCCATGCGCAGCGCATAGGTGGGCGTCGAGCAGACCACCGTGGCCTTCATGGCCAGAATCTGCTTGACCCGCGCCTCGGTCGTCATGTTCCCGCCGGCCAGCACCAGCGTGCCGAGCTTCTCGCAGGCGTAGTGGGCGCCCCAGAACCCGACGAAGGTCCCGTAGCTGAAGGCGAAGAACACAATGTCCACCGGGCGCACGCCAAACCCCCAGAAGCCGTAGCACCACATCTCGGCGATCCACTCCCAGTCCTTCATGCTGTCCAGGACCTGGATGGGCGTGCGGCCGGTGGTGCCCGAGGTCAGGTGGTAGCGGATGGCCGCCTCCGGGGGAGCCGCCAGGATCGGCCCGTAAGGCGGCTGATCGAGCTGGCCCTGCATCCACTCGTCGCGGGTCATCATGGGCATGCGCCGCAGGTCGGCCAGGCTCTTGATCGAGTCGGCCGTGACCCCCGCCGCCCGCAGGCGTTTGGACTGCCAGGGGACCTTGGCGTCGGCCCAGGCGACCAGGTTCTTGAGCTTGCGGGTCTGGAGCGCTTCAATTTGCGCCCGCGGCATGGTTTCGTGTCGCGGGTTCCAGTACGGTGACTCCTTCACCAGTTCCCTCCTCCCCCCACCGTTCGGTTGCGCCTCCGTTTGTAGCACGTTTACCGGAGACGTGCGAGGATGGTCGCCATGGCTGTCCCGGTGCAGCCGGACGACGCGGCCGACACACCCAAATCTCGCCGCTATCGCCTGGGTGGGATGGGCTATCAGGACGCCGCCGGACGGCGGTTGAGCTATGCCTCGTACCTGCAGCTCCCGGAATTGCTCTCGCTCCAGGCCGGCCGGAGCAACGCCCACGACGAATTGCTCTTCATCGTGGTCCACCAGGCGTACGAGCTCTGGTTCAAGGTACTGCTCCACGAGCTGGAGGCCGTCCGGTCCAGCCTCGACGCCGACGAGCTCCCGCAGGCTCGACACTTCCTCCGGCGGGTCAAGGTGATCGAGCAGCTCCTGATTGAGCAGGTCGAGGTCCTGGAGACGATGCGGCCCCCGGATTTCCTGGATTTTCGCTCCGAGCTGGCTCCCGCCAGCGGCTTTCAGTCGGTCCAGTTCCGCGAGATCGAGTTTCTCTCGGGGCTCAAGGACCGCGGGTACCTGAAGCTCGTCGAATCAGCCGAGGAGCGAGCGGTCCTCGAGGCGCGGCTGAACGCGCCCACGCTGTGGGATGCCTATCAGGACATGCTCGCCCGGCGCGGGATCCGGGGCGCCGCCGAGGTCTATGCGGACCAGGATCGCCACCGCGATCTGGTCGAGGTGTCGGAGGGTCTGCTCGACCATGACGAGGGCTTTCGGCAGTGGCGCTCCCGGCACATTCTCATGGTCGAACGACAGATCGGCAACAAGCCCGGCACGGGAGGCTCCACGGGGGTGGCGTACCTCCAG
>DASPZT010000012.1:0-3923 GCA_035636135.1 Candidatus Limnocylindria bacterium
CCCGCTGCAATTGGGGTGGGTTAGGATACCGCTGGGTACAGGTGGCGCACGCATCGAGGTGCTGAGCCACCATCTTTCGCTGTTCCCGGTGGAGCGTGCCAGGCGGGAAGTTGTCGAGCAGGTAGCTGATGGTGGCGCACCGTCCGTCCTCGGTGAGCGCTTTCCCCTCCATGAAGAGGTATTCCTCTTTGAAGCGGCGGCGGGCCCGGTGTAAGAGCGTTTCCACGGCGCTCTCCGAGACCTGCATCTTGCGGGCGATATTAGCGTAGCTGAGACCCTGGAGCTCGCGCAGGGTCAGCACCAGGCGGTACTTCTCCGGCAGCCGGCGGGCCACTGCCCAGACTGCGTCCCGCAGCTCGCTGATCTCGAGGGCCACCTCCGGGCTCTTGCGGGTATCGGCGTCGGGGACTTGCAGGACGGAGTCCTCGCTTTCCTCCTCGTCGATCTCCTGGACTTCGGGAAACTTCTTGCGACGACGCAGCTCGTCGTAGCAGAGGTTGGTGGCGATCCGGTGGATCCAGGCCGAGAAGTTGAAACTATCGTTGATCCGGTGGATGGTCCGCAGGATCTGGAAGAAGGTCTCCTGGGTCAGGTCCTCCGCCAGCTGGCGATCGCGAAGGAGGCGGAAGGTCAGGCCGTAGATCGCCTTGTGATAGCGGCGAAACAAGGTGTCAAACGCATGCACATCGCCCCCCAGGTAGGCGCGGATCAGATCGAGGTCGGAAGGCCCGCGCGCGACTCGCGTCACTAGCCTCGTTTTCTCCGGGACTCAGGAAAATATGACCGCGTAAACTGCCTTGCCTGCTGAGTCGCGGGCGAATTATAGCATCGGGTTGCCGCCATCTCGCTACTATTTGTGGCCGAGATTTTGTGGATTGTCACAGCCCTGCGATGAGCGACGAGGCCCCCCGTGAGGCGCTCCGTTATAATGCCGTGACATTTCCGAGCACCCTGGAGAGTTGATGGGCCGCCAAGGGACTCCAGTCGCCCCGCTGGTCGTCGTCCGGTTCCTGGACGACGAGTTCCTGGAAGGTACGTCAACGCACATCAGCTTGGATGAGCCTCACTTTGTCTTGTCCATGCCGGAAGGCGCCAGCAACAATGAGCTAGCGGTGATTCCCCTGTCATCGGTGAAGCGTCTCACCTTCGTCTCGGAGGCGCCCACGGCCGCCGAGCTGGAGAGTGTTCAGCGCAAGGTCGCGATCCGGTTCCAGGACGGTGAGGTGCTCAAGGGCTACCTGGAGGGCGAGCTCCTGCACGCGCGGTATGGCGTCCAGCTGCGACTGCTCACGTTTGAGCGCGACCGGATCGAGACCCTGGGCATCCCCCATGCCTCGCTGAAGGCGCTCTTCTACTTAAAGACCTGGGACTCGCGCCCGCCTGAGTTCGGGGGCACCGCCGATGTCTATGTCGGAAAGCGTCTGGACTCCCCCCTCGTCGACCTGCTCTCCGACATCAAGCAGCTCTCCCGGCTCAAGGAGAAGGGTGCCATCTCGAACACCGAGTTCCAGCGCAAGCGGAGGAAGATCCTCGACCAGCTCTAGCGCCTCGGCCGAACGGCGGATCTGGGGTGCGATTGGAGCGTGGCTGGCGCTCGGACTGGTCGCCTGCAGCAGCCAGGCCTCGGGGACGCCGATCGGCCCCCGCCCCGCGCCGTCGGCGGCGGCCGGCGAGTACCGGCCAGAGCCCGCCCGGCACGACGGCGGGACGGTGACCGTGGGTGACTGGGAATCGCCGAGCAACTTCGCCCCCCTCTTCAATGACGAGCTGGCGGCCGCCCAGGTGGACGCCGCCCTGTACGCCGGGCTGACCCGGCTCGACGCCAGCCTTCGGTGGCAGCCGGACCTGGCCACCGAGGTACCCACCCTGGAAAACCATGGGGTGGCCTGGGACCGCGCGGCCGGCACCATGGACGTGACCTATCACCTGCGCCCCGGGCTCAGATGGTCCGATGGCCAGCCGATCACGGCCCAGGACGTCGCCTATACCTGGCGGGTGATCGTCGACCCCAGCACGGCGGGCGTGCTCTCCACGGACGGCTACATCCTGATTTCCCGGATTGACGTGCGAGACCCGACCAGCTTCACGTTGCACTTCGACCGGGTGTATCCCGAATACCGGGGCCTGTTCTCGGCAGTCCTGCCTGGCCACCGGCTGCAGGACATCGGGCCGGACCGGCTGGCCGCGGACGTCTTCTGGAACCGGCCCGATGTGGTGTCCGGTCCTTACAAGATCTCGGAGCTGGTTCCGGACGAGCACATCACCCTGGTGCGCAACGAGGCCTGGTCGGCCGGGCGCGATGGGCTGCGCCCGCATCTCGACCGCATCATCTATAAGGTGTATCCGGAGTCGGGCCAGCTGATCGAGGCGGCCGCTGCCGGCCAGGTCGACCTGGCCCTGGAGGTTCCCGAAACCGCCCTCAAGGGGCTCGGCACCCTCAAGGGCGCGTTGCCTCACCTGCGGTCGGCCCTGGCCTACGAGCAGGTCACCTTCAACCAGGAGGACCCCAATCCCCTCACCGGCCAGTCGCCGCCCTGGGCCGGCGATCCGGTGGTGCTGCAGGCCCTTGGTCTGGCGGTTGACCGGCGGGGCATCAACCAGGAGCTGCTCGCCGGCCGGGCCCGCCTGGCCGATTCGCCAATTCCCAGCGCGCTGGGCGACTTCCACGGCCAGGGGCTAGGGCCCGCGTACGATCCGCAACGGGCCAACCAACTGCTGGAAGGCGACGGATGGCAGCGGGGCTCGGATGGGATTCGAGTCAAAGGTCCCAGGCGGCTGAGTTTTTCGATCTCGACCACACTGGATAACCCGCTTCGCCTGGCGGTCCAGGACCGCCTGATCGCCGACTGGCGGGCGGTGGGCGTGGAGGTGACGGCCCGCGACGCCCGAGCGGTCGACCTGTTCAGCGGCTATGCGGAGCAGGGGAAGCTGGCGCGGGGCCAGTTTGAGGCCGGGCTGTGGACCTGGAGCATCGGGCCCGACCCGGATGGGGTGTACCCGATCGAGCACTCCAGTGCCATCCCCAGCGACCGGAACGAGGGCAAAGGCTCGAACTTCGGGCGGCTCCAGGATTCCCAGATCGATCACTTCCTCGATGCCGGCCGGGCATCGGTCGTGGAGGCCGACCGGACCCGAGCTTATGCGGCGTTCGAGCGCGCCTACGCCACGCGTGGCGCGGAGCTGCC
Organism: Candidatus Limnocylindria bacterium; assembly: GCA_035636135.1. Taxonomy (GTDB): domain Bacteria; phylum Chloroflexota; class Dormibacteria; order CF-121; family CF-121; genus CF-121. The sequence continues at coordinate 3,186 of DASPZT010000012.1, forward strand.
GCTCTACGAGCGGGTGGTGACCGTGCTGGCCTGGCCCCACCTGCACAACCTGCTGGTCAACCCGGGTCCCAACACCACCCTCTGGAATGTGGAGGACTGGTGGGTCGACGGCTGACCAAATCGGGGCGCGCAGTCCGGCGCCGAATCGTTAGGAAAGGTTAGAGAAGCCCCTCTTTCGTTGACAGGTCGGGGGGTCGACCGTAGAATTCGGCTCGCAGAAAATGCTGGCAGATTGCTATTCGCCTGCCAGCCGTTTGCAATCAAGAAAAGTTGGAGGAAGGAGGAGTGCATGACAGGCAACCTGCGATGGCTTAGGTTACTGTCGCTCGGCGGCGTCGCGGGCGTGCTGCTGGCCGCGTGTGCTGGTGGGACAACCACGACGACAAGCGGTAGTCCCAAGTCCGGCGGCAGCGTGACGGTGGCGTCCTGGCAGGAACCGGATACGCTGCTGGCGGCCGGCGTCACGGACAGCATGACGCACGCGTACGCGGATGTGGGCCCGGCAATGGAGGGGTTACTTCGGGCGAAGGCGGTGGCGGACGTTCCCAAGAATCCCAAGATCTCGGACTACTGGGAACCGCAGCTGGCCACCAACGTCCCGACGGTGGAAAACGGCGACGTCAAGGTCAACGGGACTACGATGGACGTCACCTGGAAGCTGCGTCACAATGTGAAGTGGCATGACGGCATGCCGTTCACGTCCAAGGACGTCAAGTCGACCTTCGACTTCTGGTGGGT
>DASPZT010000013.1:0-3878 GCA_035636135.1 Candidatus Limnocylindria bacterium
AGTGCGACATCAGAGCCTGTTTCGACGAAATTGATCATACGGCTCTGATGGACCGCCTCCGGGCGAGGATCAAGGATAAGCGGATATGCTCGCTGGTGAAGGCGTTCCTGAAATCCGGGGTTCTCACCGAACTCGGAAACCGGGAAGACACCCTGACCGGGACCCCGCAAGGCGGGATTCTATCGCCGTTGCTCGCCAATATTGCCCTGTCTGCGCTGGACGACCATTTCGACCGGCAATGGCATCAGGAAATGGGCACCAGCAAGCAACGCGCCAAACGCAAGGTAAAGGGCCTCGGCACCTGGCGGCTCATCCGGTACGCGGATGATTTTGTCCTGATGGTGTCGGGTGACCGGCACCACGCCGAGGCGCTGCGGGAAGAGGTGGCGGCCGTGCTCGCCCCGCTGGGGCTGCGGCTGGCGCCGGAGAAAACCCGGGTAGTCCACATCGACGAGGGCTTCACGTTCCTCGGCTTCGACATCCGCAGGATGCGGAAACGAGGAACGAGGAAGCACTACGTCTACACCACGCCGTCCAGGAAAGCCATCCAGGCGATCAAGGACAAGGTGAAGGCCAGGACGTACAGGTCAACCCGCCACATGGACCTCGACGAGCTGATCACCAGCTTGAACCGGTCACTGGCAGGCTGGGCGAACTACTTCCGGCACGGTGTGTCCAAGGCGGTGTTCAGCACGATCGACAGCTTCACATGGCTGCGCCTGATGCGCTGGATACGCCGCAAGTACGAGGGCAAGCACCGTCTCGGGATGAAAGCACTCCGCAATCGCTTCTGCGACAAGGGGTGGAGGTTCGCCTGGAAAGGGGCCGTGTTCACCGGCGCCTCCAGCGTCACGGTGAATCGCTACCGCTACCGCGGCAGCAACATCCCGACCCCGTGGACCCCGAGACCGGCAGCCGCCGCCTAGCGGCTGACCAGCGGGTAAGACACGCGGAGCGCCCGTTGCGGTGAGAGTCGCACGGCGGGTGTGCGCCGTGAGGCGCCTCGTTGTATCCCCGACGCAGTTGGGAGGAACTCGGAGGAATGTTCCTGGGTCGCCTGGCTTACCTGGATGGGAAACCTGAAGGGGACAAGAGCATGTCAGGAAAGCGGCGGCCGTCTGGAGGCGTCCAGGGCGGGGTGCCGCAAGGCCCGCGTGATATGGCCAAGGCTGGATTGCTTGAAGCCCAATCTCCAACGGTGAATGTGCGCACCCTCCGGAATGACGCCTGGAACCGGTGCCGCGTCATGCCCCGGCATGAACCCGTGGGCCGGGGCAGCCTCCGTGACGCGGAGCGCCGCCCAGTGAGGGCGGTTAAGGAGATGAGTGGGCGGCCTGTGTCGCGCTCGATACGTATGACGAGGACGTACCGCGGGATCGCCTGCGGGGCGCGAGCCCTATGGCGACGGAGTGCCCGTAGTAGTCGCAGGAGTCACGACCTGCCAGGGAGGCCGGGAAAGCCGGGCCGCAGGGCGAAGGGGCACAGGTGATCACGATGTCCGGCGATGGGAGGCATGCGTAATGCAGACCGCCGCAACGGTGCTGGATGTCATCGGCAAGCGAGGTGCGCGAGGTCTGCCGGTGGAACGGCTTTACCGGCAGATGTTCAACCCGCAGTTGTATCTGATGGCCTACGGCAAGTTGTGCGCCAACAAGGGTGCGATGACGCCGGGGGTCACCGGGGAGACCGTGGACGGCATGTCCCTGGCCAAGATCGGGGCGATCATCGGCGCACTGCGCGCCGAGCGCTACCGGTGGCAGCCGGTGAAGCGGGTCTACATCCCGAAGAAGAACGGGAAGAAGAGGCCGCTGGGCCTGCCGACCTGGTCGGACAAGCTGGTCGCTGAAGTCGTGCGGCTGCTGCTGGAGGCGTATTACGAGCCCCGGTTCTCCGGCCGCTCCCATGGTTTCCGTCCCGGCCGTGGCTGCCATACCGCGCTTAGCGAGGTCGTGGAGACATGGAAGGGAACGCACTGGTTCATCGAGGGTGACATCTCCGACTGCTTCGGGTCTTTGGATCACGAAATAATGATCAAGATCCTGGCGGAGAAGATCCACGATGGCCGGTTCCTGCAGCTGATCAGCCACATGCTTAAGGCCGGGTACCTGGAGGACTGGCGGTGGCACGCCACGCTCAGCGGCTCCCCGCAGGGCGGGATCGCATCGCCCGTCCTCTCCAACATCTACCTGGACCGGCTCGATCAGTACGTTGAGCAACGGCTGCTGCCCGAGCACAACCTCGGCCGCCGACGTCGGCCGAACCGGGCGTATCAGGTGCTGGAGTACGCGATCGCGCGGGCCCGCAGGCATAAGGACAAGGCGGAGGCGCACAGGCTCATCCTGGCGCGCCGCCGGGTCCCCAGCCAGGACCCCGCCGACCCGGGCTACCGGCGGCTCAGGTATGTCCGCTATGCCGACGACTGGCTGCTGGGGTTCGCCGGTCCCAGGCGCGAGGCCGAAGACATCAAGTCGAAGATCGCGGCGTTCCTGCGTGATGAACTCAGGCTGGAACTGTCGCCGTCCAAGACGCTGATCACGCACGCCACCAGCCAGGCGGCGCGCTTCCTCGGCTACGAGATCAAGGCCCAGCACTCCGACACCAAGATCACCCAGCGGCGCCGGGCGGTCAACGGGGCGATCGGGCTGTTCGTGCCCAGGGCCGTCATCCGGCAGCGGTGCGCGCTTTACATGAGCAAGGGAAAACCGGCGCAACGCGGCATGCTGCTGCACGACGACGACTTCACCATCGTCGCGAAGTACCAGGCCGAGTATGCCGGTCTCGTCCAGTACTACCTGCTGGCCCAGGACGTGTTCCGCCTGGGCCGCCTGCACTGGGTCATGGAGACCTCGCTGCTCAAGACGCTGGCAGGCAAGCACCGCTCGACGGTCGGCAAGATGGCCCAGAAATACAGGGCCGTCATCACCACCCCCGCCGGGCCGCGCAAATGCCTGCAAGTGGTCATCGAGCGCGACAGGGGCAGGAAGCCACTGGTCACCCGCTTCGGCGGGATACCCCTCCGGCGAGTGCGCACGGCCGTCCTCACCGACCAGCGGCCCGTCATGGCCAGCGCCAAGCGAAACGAGCTGATCCACCGGCTCCTCGCCGGGCGCTGCGAACTCTGCGAGGGCACGGCGGGCCTTGAGGTCCACCATGTCCGCAAGCTCGCAGACCTGAATAAGCCAGGACGACGGGAGAAACCCCCGTGGATGCACCTCATGGCCAAGCGACGGCGCAAGACCCTGGTCATCTGCCGCCGCTGCCACGAGGACATCCACGCTGGCCGGGCAGCCACGCCTTACCCGAAATGATCACTGGAGAGCAGGGTGCGAGGAAACCCGCAAGCCCTGTTCGGGAAGAGACCGGCGGAAAGGACCCGGCCAAGGGCACCTCGCCGGCGGTCGACTTCACTCGGAGGGAGGCCGTCCGGAAAAGGCCCGAGTTCACCCGAGGTGAACGCGGAACCTCGCCGGGCGGCCCACCCTACCACGGCACACCAGGCCAAAATCTTCGGCGGTGAACACGATCCCGGCCACGCCTTGCCCGTCGCGTACCTGGCCCGCGGCGGTGGCTGCAGTCGCCCGGCCGGCTGCGATGTCGTCCAACAGCGTGCGGGTGCCAGAAGTCGGCCTGTGCCTGTGGGCTGCAGCGATGAGCCAGGGTCAGCCGTGTCGCTTCGCCTGCTCTGTCTGATCTTCGTTCGGCTCTGCGGCCGGCTGGTCCCGGCGCAGTGCGGTGGCCGCCCGCCTGTCCGCCGACGACGACGAGCGCGAAGCGCGTCAGCCGACGGCATAACGCCCTGCCTTCCTGGCCTGCCAGGGCCATCGCCAGCGTGGTTTCGCTGGCCGCCCCGATCCAGAGCTCGTCTCCGATGAAGCGGG
>DASPZT010000014.1:0-3237 GCA_035636135.1 Candidatus Limnocylindria bacterium
CCAGTCCCCACCGTTCCACGCCGAGCCATTCCAGGCCCAGCCATCGGGTGGCCCCGGAGTCCAGGAAGCCCCCGACCACAGGTTCGGGTTCCACGTGTCGACGGGACGGGCGGGCGACAGGGAGACCGTGGTGCCCGGCGAGGTCGGCTTCAGCTTGGCGGCCGACTGGCTGAAGTTCATCGGGCCCGAGGTGGCGGCGGCGTAGGCGTTGAGGGTCCCGTGGCCGTCGACGAAGGGGTTGCCGACCGGACCAGGGTTGGCAGTGCCGAGCAGGCGGGCCTTTATCTGGTTGGGGGTGAGACCCGGGTTGTCGGCCAGGACCAGCGCTGCCGCCCCGCTGGTGATAGCCGCGCTGAACGAGGTGCCCGAGCCGACGAAGTTCGCCGAGCCGACCCGGGCCGAGGGATGGTTGTTGTAGATCGTCGAGCCCGGTGCGGCCAGGCTCACAACAGACCGGCCCGAGGTGACCAGGTCAGGCTTGACCCAGCCGTCGGGCGAGGTGGGCCCGACGCTGCTGAAGTCGTTCATCTCGTCGTCGGTGATCGACTGCGTGGCCATGTCGTCCAAGGCGCCCGCCGTGATCACCAGCGGGTCGTCGCCAGGGGAAAGGATGGTGCCGTTGAACGGCCCGGCGTTGCCCGCCGAGGCCACCACCGCGATACCCGAGTTCCACACCGCCTCTACCGCCTGGTCCAAGGGGTTGTTGACCGTGGACTGGCTGGGCTGGAATCCCAAGGAGATGTTGAGGATCTTGATGCCGTAGCTGCTCTGGTGATCGACCGCCCACTGCAGGCCCGAGATCAAAGTCCCCAGGTGGGTCGTGCCATCCGCCCCCGCCACTTTGACCGACACCAGCTTGGCGCCAGGCGCTTCGCCCGAGTACTGCCCGTTCGACGAGGCCCCATTGCCGGCGATTAGGCCGGCCACGAAGGTGCCATGCCCGTAGCTGTCCTGGTACGGGTTGCTCCCGTTCGTCAGGTCCACCCCACCGACCAGCCGCCCCGAGAAGTCGGGCAGGTTGTCGATACCCGTGTCCAGCACGGCCACGGTAACCCCCTGGCCGGTATCGCCACCTGACGCCGACCGCGTAGACCCGGTCTCCTGCAAAAACGCATCAGAAGGCGTGTGGGGCCCGGTCGACTCCGTCGTGGACTGGACACTCACCGAAACATCAGGAGTCACAGTGATACCCGGCATCGCCGCCAGCAGTGGCTCCTCAGCCGTGGGGATCAAAGCGTCGACCCCGTCGATGAGGTGGTACTGCGTCAAAACGGTGCCGCCCACCTCCAACACCGCCGCGGCCGGGCTCAAAAGACCGTCCGCGGTGACAATGACCGTCTCACTCGGGCTCGCCGACGCCGCCGGGACGCCAGCCATCGACGTGCCCGCTAACGCAGCGACTGCCGCTGCACCCGCGGCGGCGATCCGGCCCTTCTTCCACCAGGCGAGCCGTGTCCGATAACCGGCGCCTGCGCCGGATGAGCTGGCATGCCGCATCTGGCAGCCCCTCCCCTTGGGTGCCTTTGGAGGTATCTACCGTACGCTGAGAGGTCGGCTTTAGAGGGAAATTCACTAACACCAACCCACCTTTAGGGAATAAAACGACCGATACCATCTGTGCTAGTTCTAGCACCGAGGGCGGTATTTCCTGAAAGTGCGGATAATACTGTAATGACGGGCTGGACGATCTGATCTTGAGGGTGGTGGCTGCGGACGCGGTTTTCTTGCCGCCTACGTTTCTGCGGCTTGCTGGTGAGGCCTTGCCGGGGATCTTGGCTCTCTGTCTTGGGGTGGCCGCCCGGCATGGCATCCAATTACCATCACTTGGGCATGGCCGCCCACCTACCGGGGCGGCTGGATTAAACCGTGAACGGGTATGTCAGATCTCTGGCGATCAGAGAAGAATAGGTGACCTGCTGGGACGAGATCTGCGCTGCTGGCTCCGCGTGGACCCGATCCGGACCGATCCACGGTTGGCTCTGCGGACCTCCCGGCGGGGCTTGCGGTCACGCGCCTGACAACCGGCGGTCCCGCTCGTCGAGCCCGTCGAGCATCACCCGCACGGACAGGCCGACGTTACCGACCTGGACGTGGTTCTGGGCCTGCTCCTGGCGGGTGAAGACGCGGGCGGTCACCGAGCGCGCGCTCGTGAGCGTATAGCCTGACGTCGGCGCATCTGGTCCGGCGGCGACGCGAGAAGTACCGCCCCGACCGTGGGCAGCACCGGATGCGATTTGACGGCACAGCGCCGGGCTTCATCTGCAGGCCGGCATGACCGCAGGAGCTGATGTTTCAGGTCAGGTCCGGCGTTCGCGCACATAATGCCCCTTGCCAGGCACGCTGACGATCCTTCCCTCACCTTTCAAGATCGAGAGGGCGCGGGCCGCCGTGCGGTGCGACACACCATGATGCTGGCTAATCGTATGGATGGAAGGGACGCGGCCGCTGAGCGTCCCTTCCGCGATTTCGTCTCGCAGCATGACTGCCAATTGCTCGTACGGCGGCATAGCCGAGTCAGGGTCGATCACATTGGCCAGCATTCCCTGTGATGGCCTGGTTTGCAAGATCAACTTTGGTTGATGGTGACAGGCCGGCGGCTTGCCACGTGGACCGCACACTGTACTGGACTGTTAACGCCGGGAATCAGGCCAGCGATCTTGACTACGTGCACAGGCTCGGCGGCACTACAGAATTGCCCGATCTGGGCGCCACCGCCAGGCTCGTGCCGAGCAGCCGCTGGCCTCCAAGCGGATCTGCGAACTTGCCCACGGTGTCTCCACCAACACTCAGTGACCAGCTTGTGGACGATCGTGTATACGGCAGCAGAGCGCGCAGCGTCACACTGCACTGCATAAGCCCGGCGGATGTTCTCCTGGCCGCAGCTGGCGTCGTGCCTGGCAATGATCATGGTGAGCCAGATGCCGAGTTCCTGACCGAGCCCAAGGACCACGGCCGCGAAATCCGCGCCTACATCCGCGACCCGGATGGCCACTTGATCGAGGTCGGCCAGACGACGGCAAGGCCGAGCCCGCCGTAGAACGGCGAGCCCTGCCACCACCTTGATCGCCTGCGAGCCACGATCGCGCCGGCACTGCAGCCCTGCGGAACCACCCCGCGCCGGCGACGCTCACGGTTCCGCTTTCCGGACAAGCTGGCAGACTGCCCAGTGCGCCAACAACTGCATGACCTGTAGTACGTCGCCGGACTACCTCCGTCACAGAGCGTGCGCCTTGCCCG
>DASPZT010000015.1:0-3483 GCA_035636135.1 Candidatus Limnocylindria bacterium
TTCAACGCCCTGGAGGCCCTGGCTCCCGAGATCATCGATGCCTCCGTGTCGCGAGTCCTGGTGCATGACGCCGCTCGCCCGTTTGTCGATCTGACACTCCTGCGCCGCTTGCTGGAGGCGCTGGCTAACCATCCGGGCGCCATCCCCGCGCTGCCGGCCACCGCCATGCTCGTGTCCGGCTCGAACGACGGCCTCCTTCGGGACTTCGTCCCTGCAGCCTGGGCTGTCCAGACACCCCAGGCATTTCGGGCTGGCCCGCTCCTGGTGGCGCACCGCCGGGCCGGGGCCGAGGGTTTCCGCGGCTCCGACACCGCCTCCGTGCTCGAGCGCACCGGTCAGGCGGTCGCGGTGCTCGAGGGAAGCCCGGACACGTTCAAGATCACGACACCGGTGGATCTCCTGCGCGCCCAGATCGTCGCCAGACGTAGACAGTCCGCTTCCTCCAGGGAGGGGTAGGGGAGGGTGCCCAAGTAAAATTTGTCCTCTCCCTTCAGGGAGGGGTAGGAGAGGGTACAGCAGTCGCTGAGACCCAGATACCCGGACGTATACTGATTCGCAATCGTCGGCAAGTGGCGGATTTGCGCTAACGGAAGGAGTGGACGATGACGGTACAGGCCCTCATCCCGGCGGCCGGGGCCGGGCTCCGCAATGGTGAATCCAGCGCGAATGTTCTGTTCTCGGTCAACGGTCGGTCTGCGATCTCCCGCACGCTCAAGGCCTTCGATCGCTGCGACGAGATCACGGGCATCACGTTAATCGTGTCCCAGCGCAACTTGCTGGCGGTCACCGATGAGCTGGAGAAGATGACCTGGCAGAAACCGATCGAGGTCATCCTGGGCGGTCAGACTCGCCAGGAGTCGGTGCGGCTGGGCTTGGAATCCCTGCAGCAAAGCCCGCCGGACTATGTGCTGGTCCACGACGGGGCCCGCCCACTGGTCACCGACCGGCTGATCCACGACGGCCTGGAGACGGCCCGCGAGCATGGAGCCGCCACGGCCTGCGTGCCGGTCAACCACACCTACAAGCACGTCAACGGCCAGGGCTTCGTGGAGAACACCATCGAACGCTCCAACCTGGTGCAGGTCCAGACGCCCCAGGTGTTCCGCTACGACTGGATCCTGGAAGCCCACGAGAAGGCGGTGCGCGAGCGGATCGTCGTCGAAGACGACGCCGAGCTGATTGAGAAGCTCGGGCGTCCGGTCAAGATCTTCCCCGGGTCGTATCGCAACCTCAAGATCTCAACCCCGGACGACGCGCGGATGGTGGAAGCCCTCGCCGCCGATCCGGTGTGCGCGTAGGTCTCGGCTTCGACGTCCATCACCTGGAGGTTGGACGCCGGCTGACCCTGGGGGGCGTCGAGCTTCCCTCTGACCTGGGCCTGGTCGGGCATAGCGACGCCGACGTCATCTGCCATGCCCTGATCGATGCCCTGCTGGGGGCGGCGGGGCTAGGCGACATTGGCACGCTGTTTCCCGACACGGACCCGGCGTATCGCGAAGCCCGCAGCCTGGATTTGCTGGTTGACGCGGTCCGCCGCTGCCGGGACGCGGGCTGGCAGGTCGAGAACGTGGACGTGACCCTCCTGGCGCAGGCGCCTCGCCTGGCGCCCTATCGCGAGAAGATCCGGGCGTCGCTGGCCGGCGCCCTGGGCCTGGACGTGGCGGAGGTCAGCGTCAAGGGCAAGACCACCGACCACCTGGGGGCGCTGGGGCGGGGCGAGGGCATGGCCGCCCAGGCGGTGGCCCTCCTGGCGCCGATCGGATGACCACCCTGCGGCTGCATAACACGGCCTCCGGGCGGGTCGAGGAATTCACACCTCTGGAAGCGGGCCACGTACGCATGTACACCTGCGGCCCGACGGTGCACGACTTCTCCCACATCGGCAACTTCCGGACCATCCTCTTCGAGGACCTGCTCCATCGCCTTTTGGAAACCCGGGGCTACAAAGTCACCCACGTCCGCAACCTGACGGACGTCGAGGACCGGATCATCCGCAAATCGCAGGAGCAAGGGGTCGACATTGACGTCTACACGGCAAAGTACATCGCGGCCTTTTTCGAGGACCTGGCCACGCTGCGGGTCCGGCCGGCGGATGTCTACCCGCGAGCCACCGGGCACATCAAGGAGATGGTGGCCCTGATCCAGCGGCTGGCGGCCGGGGGCCACACCTACGAGGTCGAGGGATCTCATTATTTCCGCATCGCCACGTTCCCAAAATACGGCGCGCTGGCTCGACTGGACCCAACGAAGCTGAAGACGGGGGCGCGGGTCGACGTGGACGAGTACGGCAAGGACGACCCGCGGGACTTCGCCCTGTGGAAGGCGCGCAAGCCCGGCGAGCACTTCTGGGAAACGGCGCTGGGGGCGGGCCGCCCTGGATGGCACATCGAGTGCTCCGCGATGAGCATGCGCTACCTGGGGGAGACGTTCGACATCCATACCGGCGGCGTCGATCTCATCTTTCCCCACCACGAGGACGAGATCGCGCAGAGCGAGGCGGCCACCGGCAAAACGTTTGTCCGCTACTGGCTGCACGCCGCCCATCTGACCGATGCCACCGGCGAGAAGATGTCGAAACGGCTCAAGAACTTCGCTACGGTGCGCGACCTGCTGGCGGAAGGCGTCGCGCCTCGTGCGATTCGATACGCCCTGCTCACGGGGGCCCATTACCGCAAGCCGCTTCACTTCTCGTCGGAAATACTGGTGGGGGCAGACAGCTCCGTCCGCCGGCTGAACGAGTTCGCGGTTCGCCTCCAGGCGCCCGCCGACCCCGCGAACCCTCCGGCCGACATTCGCCAGCGCTGGGACGACGCACTCGCGGACAACCTGAACATCGAGGAAGCCGTGGGCGAGCTGTTTACCTGGATTCGGACGTTCAATACCCGGCTCGAAGCGGGTGGCGTTGCTCCGGCCGAGCGGGCAAGCGCCATGGCGATGCTCCTCCACGCCGACCAAATCCTGGACGTCGTCGAGTTCCCAGGAGCCCTCGGCGATGCCGACATCATCCGCCTGATCGAGGAACGCCGAGCCGCTCGGGCCGCCGGCAACTTCGCTCGCTCGGACGAGATCCGCGAGCTCCTGCGCCAGCGCGGCATCCAGCTCGACGACACCAAAGATGGCACTCGCTGGAAACGAATTACGTGATCTCCCCGTACGCAGGATTTCCCCCTTGCGGGAAGGCCTTATTTTCCCTCCCCCTGGCGGGGAGGGGTAGGGGAGGGGGTCCTCCATCCCGAACAAACCGCCCAACCTGATCTACGGTCGTAACCCCGTCCTGGAAGCGTTCCGCGCCGGCCGGACCGTCCGACGCCTGGTCCTCGCCCGCGGCTTGCGCGACGAGCCGCGACTCCGGACCCTGCGCGAGCTGGCCCGGACCACCAAGGTGCCCGTAGAAGAGGTCGAGCGAGAACAGCTCGACGACATTGCGCATACGGAGGCCCACCAGGGCGTCGTGGCGTACGTCACCAAGCGTCAGTACTGGGA
>DASPZT010000016.1:0-4331 GCA_035636135.1 Candidatus Limnocylindria bacterium
ATGGCCCGCCACCCGCTGCTGCCGCTTCGCCTGTTTCGGTCGCGGAACTTCTCGGGTGCGAATGTGATCCAGGCCTCGATGGCGGCCGCCATGTTCGGGTTCTTCTTCCTTGGATCCCTCGACCTGCAGCGGGTGCTTCGCTACGGCCCGCTGGCGATTGGCCTCGCCTTCCTGCCGGTCGCCCTCGGGATGGGCGGTCTGTCTATCGGCGTCAGCGCCCGGCTGATCCTGCGATTTGGCGCCCACCGGGTGCTGCTGGCCGGGCTGGCCTTGATCACGGTGGCACTCGGACTGGTTGCGGCAGGGCCGGTCCACGACGAGTACCTGCGGGATCTCTTCGTCCCGATGGCGCTCCTCGGGCTTGGCGCCGGGTTGGCCTTCCCGGCGCTGACCGTGCTGGCCATGGCGCGCACGACACCCAGCGACTCAGGGCTCGCCTCCGGACTGCTCAACACCACCGCCCAGGTCGGTGGCGCGCTCGGTCTCGCGGTCCTCGCCACGCTGTCCACGAGTCGGACCGGGCAGCTGCTCGCGCAGGGCCAGGGCACCGCGGCCGCGCTAAGTGGGGGTTTCCACTCGGCCTGGGCGATCGGCGCCGGGCTGGGGGTCGCCTCGCTGGTGCTGGCCGCCACCGTGCTCAAGCCCGCCGTCGAATCGGAAAGCTCGATCGACGAAGAAGACATTCCGGCCTAGACGGGACAGTCGTTTGAGAATCAGCGAAGAGTTGGGAGACCGGCCAGTCTGCCGACGCCACCGCGCCGTCGGCTCAGCACTTGTACGAAACTGTATTGCACCCGCCCGTGGGCTTTGCTATGATGCCGCTGCCCTGGAGAGCTGCGGCACTCTCTAATCACAACTTATGCACATGGGGGTGGGGACACTCCCTTAGGGTTCTCCACTTCTGGGGAACACCTGTGAATAAGTCTCAACCCAGCAAGCCGCCCATGGGCCAACGTTTCCGTCTTGCGCGGCCGCTGCCACGCCAGGTCGGGCTCCGCTCTCCACTGAAGGCGTGGACCGTTGGTGGAGGAGCGCATGACCCCGGATCAGATTTGGCAAGCGGCGCAGGAAGAGCTCCGATTCCAGCTCAGTAAGCCTAGCTACGAGACCTGGCTCAAGAATGCTTCCCTGGTCGCCCAGGAGAAGAATGCCTTCCGGATCGGGGTCCCGACCAAGCTGGCCAAGGACTGGCTGGAAGACCGGTACTCCGCCGTGATCAAGGAAACCCTGTCCGCCCTGGTCAGCGGCGATGTCAGCGTCGCCTTCGAGGTCGTGCCGCAGACCGGGGAGGCTGCCGCGTTGTCCCTGGCCGACAGCGCGGTGGCCGTCGCGGAGGAGCCGCCCGAGGAGCCTGGTGCGGACGACGCCGCCCAGCTCAACCCCAAGTTCCAGTTCCAGACCTTCGTCGTCGGCAACAACTCGCGCTTCGCCCATGCCGCCTGCCGGGCCGTTGCGGAATCACCCGCCAAGGCCTACAACCCCCTCTTCCTCTACGGGGGAGTCGGGCTGGGCAAGACTCACTTGATGCACGCCATCGGCCACGCGGTGCTGGAGAAGTACAAGCGGCGCAAGGTGGCCTACGTCACCAGCGAAAAGTTCATGAACGAGATGATCACGTCGATCCAGGAAGGGAAGATGACCGACTTCCGCACCCGGTATCGCACCGTCGACGTCCTGCTGATCGACGACATTGCCTTCCTGGCGGGCAAGGACCGCACCCAGGAAGAGTTCTTCCACACCTTCAACTCGCTGCACGAGCTGAACCGGCAGATCGTCATCTCCTCTGACCGGCCACCCAAGGAAATCCCCACCCTGGAGGACCGGCTGCGCTCCCGATTTGAGTGGGGCCTGATCGCGGACATCCAGCCGCCCGATTTCGAGACCCGGGTCGCCATCCTCAAATCCAAGATAGGGCCCTATACCAAGCTGGTGCCGGAGGATGTGCTGGCCTTCATGGCGCACAAGATTCAGCGGAACATTCGTGAGCTGGAAGGCGCGCTCATCCGGGTCGTGGCCCACGCCTCGCTCAACCACCAGCCGATCTCGCTGGAGTTGGCCACCAAGATCCTGCAAGACGTGATCCCATCGGCCGAGTCCAAGACCCTGTCCATCGACGCCATCTCGCGGACCGTGGCCAACTTCTACCACATCAGCCTCGAGGAAATGCGAGGCAAGCGCCGCGACAAGCACATCGTCTTTCCGCGCCAGGTGGCCATGTACCTGATCCGGGAGGAGACGGCGTCCTCCTTGCCAGCCATCGGCCAGGCCTTCGGCGGCCGCGACCACACGACCGTCTTGCATTCCTACGAGAAGATCTCGACCGAGGCCAAAGAGGATCCGCGGCTGCAGGCCGACCTGCGCAAAATCCGCGAGGTCCTGTATTCCCACTGACTGGTGTGGAGAAGGAACAGGTATGGACGTGGATAGCTTGAGTCGGACCGCGGCTGTGGACCGGACGCCACCAGAATGCACCCCCTTTCCCGCTATAATGAGGGCCGTTTTCAATACGAACGGAAGGGTTTTCCCCGCTGTGCACCGGCCTACGATTACGTCTATTCAGAAGAGAGCGTCTTCGTTGCCGTCAGCCGGTGTGGAGAAGGAGCAGCGATGAGGGTCACGTGCTCCACGCAGAACCTCGGACAGGGACTGCACATCGTCTCTCGAGCCGTTTCGTCGCGAACCACGCTGCCCATCCTGAACAACGTGCTGATGGAGGCCAGCCCAGGCAAGCTCCGGCTGACCGCCACCAACCTGGAAATCGGTATCAAGCAAGCCATCGATGCCGAGGTCCAGGAGGAGGGCAGCATCACGGTCCCGGCTCGGCTCCTCACCGATTACGTCTCGGCTAATCCGGATGTCTCTATTTCCATGACGCTGGACAAGAAGAACCAGTCTCTCAAACTCAAGAGCGAGCACTTCGACGCCGATATCCGGGGAATCGACCCGGCCGACTTCCCTCCGGTCCCCAGCGGCACGGAGGGCCGGAAGGTACTGCTGTCCCAGGCCGATCTGAAGGACGCCATTGAGCAGACCGTGATCGCGGCCTCATCGGACGAGGGGAGGCCCGTCCTCACCGGTGTGTACGCCCAACTGAACGGCGGGCACGTGACCTTCGCCGCCACCGATGGCCACCGGCTGGCGGTCAAGACCCTGGCCGTCCCGGCGGACGGGCAGCAACCGGACACCATGGTCATCCCGGCCCGGGCGCTGGCCGAGCTGAGTCGCATCCTCAAGGGCGGCAGCGAGCAGGTGGATCTGACGGTGGCCCCGCAGAAGAACCAGGTGTTCTTCAAGGCCGGCGACGTCGAGCTGATGAGCCGGTTGATCGAGGGGACTTATCCCAACTACAAGCAGGTCATTCCCAACGACACGACCACCACCATCACGCTCAAGACCCAGGACCTGCTCACCACCACCCGGGTGGTGTCACTCTTTGCCCGTGACGCGGCCAACGTGGTCAAGTTCAAGGCCGAGGGCGGCAAGCTGACCCTCACCGCGAACACCAGCGAGGTCGGCCAGAATACCGCCGACGTGGAGGCGAAGATCGACGGCAACGACTTGCAGGTGGCCTTCAACGCCAAGTATGTGCTGGACGTGTTGGGAATCATCGGGGCCGATGAGGTGACCCTGGGCTTTACTGGTCCCCTCAACCCCGGCATGATCAAGCCGGTGGGGAAAGACGACTACCTCTACATCATCATGCCGGTCAGGGTCGCGATGTAGCCAGACCCACAACGGGTCGGGCTGAGCCCCAAGCCACCGGCGATGTTCCTCTCCAACATCTCCCTCTTCGATTTCCGCAACTACCGGGAACTGAACCTCCCCCTCGAGCGGTCGGTGACGGTTCTCACCGGCGGCAACGCCCAGGGGAAGACCAACCTGGTGGAAGCGGTGGCCCTGGCGGCGCTGGCCCGCTCGCCGCGCACCCAGCAGACGGCCGAGCTGATCCGCTTCGGCCAGCCGCAGGCGCGGGTGACGTGCCTGGTCCAGCGGGAGTCAGGCATGGAGGAGCTCGACATCCGGATCAGCGCCGGCGGCCGGCCCGAGCAGGCCCGGACCAGCAAGCGCTTCCAGGTCAACGGACGGGCCCGATCGGCCACGGACATGGTGGGGGAGCTGCGGGTGGTGCTCTTCTGGCCGGACGACCTGCAGCTGATCAAGGGACCGTCGGAGTTGCGGCGCCGTTTCTTGAACACTCTGCTCACCCAGCTCGAGCGGGAGCATGTCCGCGCCCTGAGCGACTATCAGCACCTGCTGGAGCAGCGCAACGCGCTCCTGAAGGCGATCCGAGAGGGGAGCCAGTCCCTGGCCGGGCTGGACTACTGGAGCGA
>DASPZT010000017.1:0-2318 GCA_035636135.1 Candidatus Limnocylindria bacterium
GCACAGTACCGGCACCGACACCGCCTGGCGCACCGCGCGCAGGTGCTCGGGCGCGCCGCCGAAGAACTCGGGCTCGGTCAGCACCGACAGCGCCGCCGCGCCGGCCGCCACGTATCGTTGGGCCAGGCGCACCGGGTCGTAGGGCGCCTGCAGCAGGCCACCCGAGGGCGAGCGCTCCTTGCACTCCGCGATCAGGGCCACCCCGCGGCCCCGGATGGCAGCTCGGAAGTCGCGTGGCGGCGGGGCTTCGCTGACCTCCCGGCGCAGGCGGTCCACCCCACCGGTGGCCTTCAACCGTTCCACCGATGCCCGGCGCGACTCCACGATCCGAGTCAGGAGCGGCGGTGCGCCTGTTGCCATTGCCTGGCGTCCTCGAGAAAGTTGCGGAGCAGCTGGTAGCCATGCTCCGTCAGGATCGATTCGGGGTGGAACTGGACCCCGGCCAGTGGATACTGCCGGTGACGCAGGCCCATCACGATGCCATCGTCGGTCCACGCGGTCACGTCGAGTTCGTCGGGGACGCTTTCGCGCTCGACCATCAAAGAATGGTAGCGGGTGGCCTGGAACGGACTGGGCAGGCCGCGAAAAACCGACTCACCATCGTGAAAGATGCGCGAAACCTTGCCGTGCATCACCTGCGGCGCGCGGCTGACCCGGCCGCCGAAGACGTCGCCCAGGCACTGGTGGCCCAGGCAGACGCCCAGCGTGGGCAGCGTCGGACCGAGCTCGCGGAGCAGGTCGCCCGAGATGCCGGCCTGGCGCGGCGTCCCGGGCCCGGGCGAGATGACCACCGCCACTGGGTTCATGCCGGTGACGTCGGCCAGCGTGACGTCGTCGTTGCGGCGTACCACCACGTGTTCGCCCAGCTCGGACAGGTACTGCACCAGGTTGTAGGTGAACGAGTCGTAGTTGTCGATGACCAGCAACGGTTCCTTCATCGCGCCGCCTCCATCGCCTGCAGCACCGCCGAGGCCTTGTTGCGCGTCTCCAGGTATTCCTCTTCGGGGGTGGAGTCCGCCACCACGCCGGCCGCCGCCTGCACCGTGGCCTGGCCGTCTTTGACCACCATGGTCCGGATGGCGATGCACGTGTCCAGGTCCCCGGTGAAACCCAGGTAGCCGATGGCGCCCGCGTAGACGCCCCGCCGCTCGCCCTCCAGCTCGGCGATGATTTCCATGGCTCGGATCTTGGGCGCCCCGGTGACGGTGCCCGCCGGGAAGCAGGCGCGCAGCGCATCCATGGCCGAGCATCCCTCGCGCAGGCGGGCCGTGATGTTGGACACCAGGTGCATCACATGCGAGTAGCGTTCCACGGTCATCAGGTCGGTGACCTTTACGCTCCCCACCTCGGCCACCCGGCCCAGGTCGTTGCGCCCCAGGTCGACCAGCATCACGTGTTCGGCCCGCTCCTTCTCGCTGGAACGCAGCTCGGCCTCCATCCGCTGGTCGTGCTCGGCGTCGCGTCCCCGGCGACGGGTGCCGGCAATGGGACGGTAGCGCAGCTGGCGGCCTTCCACGGTCACCAGGATCTCGGGCGAGGTGCCCAGCACGGTGAGCTCGGGCAGCTTCAGAAAGTACATGTAGGGCGAGGGGTTGACCGTGCGCAGCACCCGATAGATATCGAAGGGGTCCGTCGACACCGGCGACTGGAAGCGCTGCGCCACCTGCACCTGGTAGATGTCTCCCGCCAGGATGTACGCCTTGGCCCGCTCCACCGCGGCGAAGAACTCCTCGCGGGATCGATGCCCAACGGCGTCCATCGTCCCGCCCGGTCGCGGCGCCCGCAGCGGCCGGAGCCGCACGGGTTGGGTGAGGCGCGCCTCCAGGGCGTCCAACCGGTCGGCGGCGGCCCGGTAGGCGGCCTCCAGCGGACCGGGACGCACGTGGGTGATCAGCTTCAGGCGGTGCTGCACGTGGTCGAAACAGACCAGCGTGTCGCTGATCAGGAACACCCCATCGGGCACCCCCAGCGGATCCGCGTCCGGAATCGGGACGCGCTCCAGGTAGCGGGCGGCCTCGTAGCCGAGGTAGCCGACCGCGCCGCCGCAGAAGCGGGGCAGGCCGTCTGACGGCTCTGCCCGAAAGCCGGACAGGTATCGCTGCAGCGCGTCGAGGGGATCGCCCCCCGGCAAAACCTGGGAGCCGGATTCGTTGTCGAGCCGCGCGGCGCCATCGTGGATGGTGATGATGGCCATCGGGTCCGCCGCCACGAAGGAATATCGGCCCAGCCGTTCCCCGCCCTCCACGCTCTCCAGCAAGTAGGCGGGGCCGGTCCCTGCCAGCGCCGCAAACGCTGACACCGGGGTCAGGGTGTCGGCC
>DASPZT010000018.1:0-2284 GCA_035636135.1 Candidatus Limnocylindria bacterium
TGCACCGCGCCTGCCAGATCATCATGCAAGCCCACGGCGCCCTGGACGGCCCGATCGTCACCGCGCCCGCGCCCACCCAGGTCATCACGCCCTTCAACATCCCGCCGGAAACGGCATCGTTGAGCCGTTAACAACGTGTCACCAGCCCCACCGGCCAGCCACGTCATCCGGTCGCCGATCTGCAGCTCCCCAGCTGCGGTGATGGTGCGGCAGGAAGTACCCCAGGCATGGCCGCCGCCTTCCTCACATGACCGGTCCTTACCAAAGAGAACAGTTTATTCTCTGAGATAAGGTCGGTCAAGGCGTTCCGTCGGGCACCACAGCTGTCGATCTCCGAAGTCGCCTGCACGGATGTCTGAACTCGTGTGCGCGGGTACAGAGGTAGGCAACAGTCGCCGGGTTCCTGAGTTTGCCAATGATTGCCTGCCCGCCCCACCGGGCCTGGGCCAGGGCCAGCGGAGTTAGCTCACTGTCGGCGAGTCGTTCTGATCTTCCCTCGGCCTCCGTCAGATCATCTCACCCGGGGACGGTGACCCCGTCGTCTCTAGCGAAGTTGAGGAGGCGCGGGTTGGCCCTGGCATTGGCGCGGGAGCTGGCGTGAGCATCGGGTACCGGCGAGCGAGGAAGAACTCGCCGATTTCGAGACCGATGTGCTGGCCGGATTCGTGCTGGCGGGTGCCTCGGCCGGGCTGGCCGACAGCACGATCAGCAATGACGCCAACCACCTGGAGCCGATCCGGGGCTGGTTCGGGCGGCCTACAGCGACGAGAAGGACAGGCAGCCGGGAACCCGCGACTGCGCCGATTCTGGGCGGCTGAAAGATGTGCCGCCGCTGCGGGTCGCTGAACGCAGAGCATTCAGTTCTGCGTGGTTTGGCTCGGCCTGTCATTGGCGGCAAGCTTTGCCTATCTGTTTGGAAAAAGGCAGACGGCGGTCGAAGACCTGGGCGGACAGCGTGGCATGCGCGCCGAACAGCTGGAACTCGATTCCCACCGAGGCGCTCGCGTCCGTCTCGGCACGCGCGCACAGGCCCGCCAGGTCGTGCCCCGGCACGATGCTAACCTCCACGCGGGGAGAGGCCCACAGCCAGGCGCCGGTGGAGTAGAAGTCGTCGCCAAGGCTGAGGTACGGGAAGTCCACCCGGGCGCTCAACGTGGGCAGGCTGAGCACGTCCCGGATGCCGGGGTCCAGGCGCAACCCGAGGATCGACGGCCCTCCTCGCGGGCGGGGGGAGACGCGCGCGTGGAAGCTGAGCCCCTGGCCTCCCCCGAAGCTGACCAGGGCGTAGCCGTGAAGCGCTTGGCCGGAGGCAAACTCGGGCCCCACGTGAAAGCGGATATCCACGGCTAGGAAGACCGGGAAGTCGCCAACGAGCAGCGGCTCGACGAAAAACCGGATTGGCAGGTCCAGGGACAGAAGGTTGGACATGCCCGGCGGCACCGCCGCTGAAAGAGCCCAGTCGAAACGCAGCTGCCCGCGCAGCCCGGTGTCCAGACGGGAGTCCCGAACTTGATGATTGACGATGCGTATGGCCCCGCCCGACAGGAAGTCCCCGAGTTCTCCGTGCACCTTCCAGGTCAGCTTGACCGCACCGACCTGGCACCAGGCGGTCACGTCAACCAGAAATGAGTTCACGCCGAAATTCAGTGACGGGTTGACCTGGTAACAACCGACCGAAGGGAAGACGCGCGCAAGCAGGCTGGCCGACTGATACCCGGCCAGCCGGCTCCCGGACGCGACGCTACCTGTACCTGGATTCGGACTGGCGCTGACCGGCGAGCAGTAGATGAGATAGGGGAGCTGCTCAGGGGCGGCAGTGCTGCTGGGGCTGTCGACCCGCAGCGAGATCTGGCCCCGATTAAGGGTGCCCGGCGCATACTGATCGACCGGCACCGAGTAGTCGGCCGTCCGCGTCTGCGGCCCAGTCCCCGGAAATCTCAGCGTGCCCGGGATGGACGTGGTGGATCCCTTGGAGTCAGTGAGCGTCCAGTGGTAGACGACGGTCACCGGGCCGTCGCTGACGCTAATCCTGGCCTCGAACGTTGGCTCCTGGCCCGCGGACGCTGAGGCCGCAGAGCAGGCCCCTTTGTACGCGCCGCGGACCGTGCTCACCGAGGCCGAGATCACCGGGATCACTGCCGGAGCAGGGCTCGTGCTTGATTGCGACGGCGTCGGCGAGACGGTGGCCTGCGCTGGTTCCGGCGGTGGTTCCGGCAGGAGCTGCTGGTGAACGGTATTCTCGATGCTCCCTCGCGCGATCATAGCCTTCAACGGGATCGTCCCG
>DASPZT010000019.1:0-5671 GCA_035636135.1 Candidatus Limnocylindria bacterium
ACTTCGAACCCGCAGACCCATGCTCGCATCCACCTCTGTGAAAGATTGACGCGACCATTTGCCGCGTCTCTGATTTCGAGTCTATGTACGCGAGGCCCGAATGGAGAATAGACAGGTCCGCCAGCGCTGAGGCAGCCGCCACTCAGGAATCCATGGCAGTCCCGGACGCGCAGGACTTATGTCCCAAACCGACCGACCCTATTCAGCTGAGGTGAATTGCAGGAGGGCCACCACCGGCGTGGCCCTCCTGCGTCTAGAACTCTCTACATCAAGGTGACGTTGACCGTCTTGGTATCGCTCAGGCTGCCATTCCCCGTGTCGGCCGCCGTGATGGTCTGGCTGCCAATCGTTGCCAGCGCTGCCGTCAAGGTATGCGTTCCGCCATCCGCGGCGGTGAAGGTGTAGTCGGGTGGCATGTCGCCCAAGGTCTGGGCGAGCAGGTCACTGGTCGAGAAGTGGACGGTTCCACGATAGCCGGTGGCGAGGTTTCCGTACTGATCCTGGAGCGCCACGGTCACGTTGAACGCGTGGTTGGTCGGGGCCGAGCTCGGAGCGGTCAGGGTGAGCTTGGTGGCTGCGCCGGCAATCACGTTCAGGCTGGCGGTCGCGGTCTTGCCCGAGTTGCTGCCGCTCACGGTGTGGGCGCCGGCCACGGTGGCCGTGCAGGTGGCGCCCGCGCAGGAGCCGTTGGGTCCGATGCTGAAGGACGTGCTGGCCGTCACATCGCCCAGACTATTGCCGTACTGATCCGAGCCACTGGCCGTGTAGCCCTGGCCGCCACCCGCGGTGACGGTGGCTGAGGTGGGCGAGATCGCCAGCTGGGTGAGCGGCCCGGGGGTCACCGTCAGGCTGGCGGTCGCCGTTGTGCCCGCGTTGGTGCCGGTCACCGTATGGGCGCCGGCCGTGGTAGCGGTGCAAGATGCGGCGGTGCAGGAGCCGTTGGGCGCAATGCTGAAGGACGTGCTGGCCGTCAGGTCGCCCAGGCTGTTGCCGTACTGGTCAGCGGCGGTGGCGGTATAGCCCTGGCTGCCGCCGGCGGTCACCGTGGCCGATGCAGGACTCAATGCCAGACTGGCAAGGGGACCGGCGGAGATGGTCACGCTCTGGTTACCCGTGACACTTGACGTCCCTGTGTCAGTTGCCGTCACGGTTTGGGTCCCCGCCGTCTTGAGAGTGACGCCTCCCACGAAGGTGTGGGCGCCGTTGTCGGCCGGCACGAAGGTGTAGTTGGCGGGCAGGCTCGCCCCGGCGTCGCTGCTGGTAAAGGCGACCGTTCCTGAATAGCCCGTCACCACACTGCCAGTTGAATCTCGCGCGGTCACCGTCACCGTCTGGGCGGTACCCGCGGTGGCGTTGGTCAGACCGGTGACGCTCAAGCTGGCGGCAGCGACCGACGGGGTGATGCTCACGGCCTGACTCGAAGTCAGGGCCGCGTTCGCGGTGTCCGTCACGGTCAGCGTCTGGGTGCCGGCTGTTCGCAGGGTCACGCCACCGGGGAAGCCGTGCACGCCGCCGTCCGCCGGCACAAAGGCGTAGTTGGCGGGCAGGCTGGCGGCGGAGTCGCTACTGGTAAAGGCCACTGTCCCGCCGTAGCCGGTCGCCAGGTTGCCATAAGCATCTTTGGCGGTGACCGTGGCGCTCTGGGCCGTCCCGGCGGTCGCGCTCGTGAGCCCGCTGAGAGTCAGGCTGGCAGCGGCGGCCGACCCGACGGTCACCGTCGCGCTACCGGTGATGGCGCCTGTCTTGGTGTCGGTCGCGGTGATGGTCTGCGTGCCGGCCGTCTTCAACGCCACACCCTGGAACTGGTGCGTGCCGTTGTCCCCTCCCGTTCCAGTCGTAAAGGTGTAGTCAGCCGGCAGCACGGCTGCGGGATCACTACTGCTGAAGTGGAGGGTTCCGGTGTACGTGGTGGCCGGGTTGCCCTGGGCATTGACGGCCGCCACGGTCGTGGTGAACGCTTGTCCGGCCGTCGCGCTGGAGGGTGCCGTGACCTTGAGGGCCTGGGCCACCGGCGCGCCGTTCAGGAACGCGCCCAGAATGTTGGTTGTCGTTTGCTGGATCCGCGCATCGGCCACGTTGTGGCCGAGCCCGTTGTCCAGCCCCCAACTCCACTCGATCGTCCCAGCCGCAAACACCCAGGCGCCGCTGGGCGCCTGGTAGACGGATGAGTTGGCGTAGTCCGGCTGGCCGCTGTTCACGTCGGTGTAGGGCGAGTGCGAAAGCAGGACCTGGTTCCCGGTCGGTGGCGGCGGATAGGGCGGGTTGGGAAACAGCCGGTCCATCTCGTATCCGACGATTCCTGGCACGGAATCTCCGTCATGGAATCCTGTCCCGGCATACACCCAGTGAGAACTGTTGCTAACGACGTAGGGCACGGCGCTGGCAAACGCCAGGTTGCCCGTGAACTGGACTCCTTCGAGCGTCTGCTCCGGCATGTTCACCGGCGCGTTGCGGAAGTTCGTCGTCGTCGTGGGACCCTGAATTGGGTCCTTGGTGGCGTCCTTGTAGCAGACCACCACTCGATCGGCCACTCCCGTAGACGACGACTCGAACCGGATCTGCCAGTAAGCCGCATTGGCGGTGAAGAAGCCCAGGTTCACCCCCGCGTCGCGGGCCGCGGCCGCGGCGTTGAACATCGGCATTGACCAGTACTCATCGTGAGCCACCGAGAGGAATGCCTTGTGGTTGCGGAGCTCGGCGCCATTCAGGTCCGTATCCACATCGGTCGAATAGGTGATGTCGTAGCCATTGCGCTCCGCCCAGTGGACAAAATAGACCTCAAACCAGAAGAATTGGCCGGAGCCCATCGACGTGTACGGTCGATCGAACGAAACTTTCACGGCGCGCGGACCCCCAGAGACCGTAGTGGCCCCTTTACTGTTGAAGTCGTACAGGCTTTTGCCGGTGAGCCCGTCGTCGGGATAGTTATTGTAGGCTTCGAAGGTTGTGAAGGCAGACTGGTAGAGAAAGGCTGCCGGCCGGCCGTCCTTGACCACGAAGATCACATAGTTCTGAAATCCCGCGGCATTGGTCAGCAGCGCCACGTACACCCCACTGGTCCAGGATGTGTCTGGAGTCAGGGTGAAGCTCTTGGTCCACTTGCAGGCGAGCAGACCGGTGGTCGGGTCGGTGGGCCCGCAACCTGCCTGTGGCGCTCCCTGCAGCCCTGGCACATGCAGGACCTGACGGCCACCGACCCCACCGTACCACCCGATCCGGAACACGTCGATCGTGTACGTCTGCGGCGGATTGACCGTGACGAACAGGTCGATGGGCTGGCCCTGCAGGACACTGGTCGCCGAGGCATAGCCTTTGATTTGCCCATTGACGTCGTCGGCTTGCAGCGACCCGATAAGCCAGGCGCCGGTACCCGGTTGCTGGTTCTCGGTCACGATCGGGTTGGTGGCTGCGACCGCCTGAGAGGTCACCTGCACGGTGCCCGAGGCAGCGAGACCGACCAGCAACAACGCCGGGATGAGGAATTTCGCGCCGAACACTCTCGCACCCATTTCTCACATACCTCGAAGTCGGTGGCCGTGCCGCGGGCCCGTGCCGCGTCCTGATCTGAGTGTGATCGGCACGGTACTAGGCTGAGAATGAGACAGGTTTCCATCCTGCTCCGCGCAGTCCCGGCAGGCGTTAGCCACAGGGCTGGCGCCGCGTATTGGAGTCCCGGTGGCGGGGGACAAACGCACCATCGCGGAAGACCCGCCAGTTCGGTACGGTCGAGGTAATGGCCAGCATGACCGCGCGGCCGACCCGGCAGCCTGGCCTGCGCCAGCACGTCTCGGCCGACGACCACGTCGCGTTTGTCGACCTGCGAGCCCAGACCCGGGCCCTCCAGCCGGCCCTCACGGCGGCCATGGAGGCGGTACTCCGCCGGGGGGACTTTGTCCTCGGTGAGGACGTGTCGGGCTTCGAGCGTGAGTTCGCCGCTTACTGCGGGGTGGACCAGGCGGTCGGCGTGGACTCCGGCCTGTCGGCGCTCGAGCTGGCCCTTCGCGCCGCCGGGATCGGGCGCGGTGACGAAGTCATTACCCAGGCCAACACGTTCATCGCGACAGTCAGCGCCATCCTGGCTGTGGGGGCGCGGCCGGTGCTTGCCGACTGCGATCCACAGGGAGCGGTGGACCCGGCCGCCGTGGCCGCCTGCATCTAACCGCTCACCGCGGCCATCATCCCGGTCCACCTGTTCGGCCGCATCGGGGACATGGAGGCCATCCTGTCCCTGGCATCGGCCCATGGGCTGGCAGTGATCGAGGACGCCTGTCAGGCGCACGGTGCTGTGTGGCGAGGGAAGCGAGCGGGAAGCTTCGGGCTGGCCGCGGCCTTCAGCTTCTACCCGGCCAAGAACCTGGGCGCCTTCGGTGACGGCGGCATGCTGGCGACCAGCTCGCCGGATCTCGCCGACAAAGCCCGGTTGCTCCGGAACTACGGACAGCGAACCAAGTATGAGCATGAGGCAACGCCGCTCAACCATCGCCTGGACACGCTGCAGGCCGCGGTTCTCCGGGTGAAGCTGCCGCACCTCGACCGGTGGAACGACCGCCGCCGCCAGCTGGCCGATCGCTATCGGGACCGCCTCGCCGATGCGCCCGTCGAAACGCCGCCAGCAGACGAAGGTCGACGCCACGTCTACCACCTGTTCGTCATCGGCGTGGATGGTCGCGATGCGCTGCGTGCCACGCTAACGTCAGCCGGCATCGAGACCGGCATCCACTATCCGATCCCGCTTCACCGCCAGCCCGTGCTGGCGTCTCTCGGCTATGGCGAAGGCCGCTTTCCGGAGACCGAGCGACTCGCCGCCCGCAGCCTGTCACTGCCCATGTATCCGGAGCTCCCGCTGGATCACCTCGAGGACGTGACGGCGTCGATCCGGCACTGGCTCCATGGCTGAGGCGACTGCGTTGGGCAAGGAGCTGGCAGCGTGATGGAAGGCCCTCACAACGCAGACGTCGTCATTACCGCGACCTATAACGAAGCCGAAAACCTTCCCACCCTGGCGCCGCAGGTGCTGGCGCACGGCGTCTTCGACCTGTTGGTCGTGGATGACAACTCCCCGGACGGGACCGGACAGGTTGCCGACGACCTGGGTCATCACTTCCCCGGAAGGATCAGGGTCCTGCACCGTCCCCAAAAGCAGGGTCTCGGACCGGCCCTGCTTGCCGGATACGAGCGAGCGCTGGCCGCGGGCTACGAGCACATTTACCAGATGGATGCCGACCTGTCGCATGACCCGAGCCTGCTCCCGCAGCTCCGCCAGGCGCTGGAGCGAGCCGACGCGGTCATCGCGTCTCGTTACGTCAGGGGCGGGCGCACGGTGGGCTTCTCCAAGCGGCGCCACCTGCTGAGCCGGCTGGGGTCAGCCTATGCCGGGCTGCTTCTCGGTCTCGAAGTACACGACCTGACGGGCGGGTACAAGGGTTTCCGCCGCCAGGCGCTGCTGGCCCTGCATCCGGAAAGCATCCGGTCCAGTGGGTACGCCTTCCAGATCGAGGTGACCTACCTGCTCACCCGTGCAGGCTTCCGGGTCGTCGAGGTGCCTACGGTCTTCAGGGAACGGCTCTATGGGTCTTCGAAGATGAGCTGGCGCATCGTTCTGGAGGCGCTCCGGGTCACCGCCTCCCTGCGCCTTGCCCAGATTACTCCACGTCCCATCCCGACCGGTCAC
>DASPZT010000020.1:0-2854 GCA_035636135.1 Candidatus Limnocylindria bacterium
CTAAGCATGGCGAAATCGACATCATGGAGGATGTAAACGGCCTCAGCAAAGCCTCAGGCGCCCTCCACTGCGGGAACCTCACGCAGCGCAATCCCGACGGGACATCCGGCCCCTGCCGTGAGACCGATGGCCTGGGAAGCGGACTGCAGGCGTGTGCCGGGTGCCAGCGAGGTTTCCAAGCCGACCAGTCAGGTAGGCGTCGCTGAGGCTGAGAAGCTCGCGGCCTCGGCTAAGTGGTCCTCGCTGGAAGTTCGTCGGGGGTGGGTTAGGTTATGCGGCCTCCAAGAGGATGGGCTGCGAGGCGGGGACCGGCACGGTGGGTGGCTCGGGAATGCGGGCGAGGTGGCGTTCCAGGTCAGCGGTGGTGTAGCGCCAGTTGAACGGTCGGGCTGTGGCGTTGTATCGGTCGGCGAAGGACATCAGGGTGGCGGCCAGCTGGCCGGTGTCAGCGAAGTCGTTGGGGGTGAGGACTTTCCGCTGGATGATGGAGAAGAAGATTTCGACTTGGTTCAGCCAGGACGCGTGCACTGGCGTGTGGATCAAGATGCAGTTCGGATAGGCCCCGGTGAGCCGGTCGATGGATGCCTGGCCGCGGTGGTCGGAGCCGTTGTCCACGATGATGAACACCCGGTTCGCATCCGCGTAGGCGTCTTGGCTCATGACCTCGCCGATGAGGGCCATAAACGGCACGATCCCGACGGTGGGCGGGGTGCGGGCCGCAGCAATCGTGCCGTCACGGGTATCGAGTGCGGCCAGCAACGCCAGCGCGCCCCTCCGCTCGTATTCATGCTCGACGCGCATCGGGGTGCCGAAGCCGGACGGGCTGATCGGATGCAGGCGGTGGCGGGCCTGAATGGAGGGTTTGGCATCGATGGAGATGATCCGGTCGCCCGGCCCGAGCGGCAGGCCCTGATAAAACCCCGCATACAGGTCGAGGATGACGCTGGCTTTAGCCACGAAATCCGGATCGCGGGGGAAAATCCACGATTCGTATTGCCACGGCTTGATCGGATGTTCGGCCAGGATACGGCGAATGCTGGAGTATGAGATGCCGGTGATGATGCCCGCCGCCAGGATCTCTTTTTGCAGCTCAGCGGTACTCCAACGAGACAGCGGCACCCCGGTGACGGCCGGGAGGTGACAGGCCAGCGCGCAGATCTCCGCACGCTGCAGCGCTGTGATGATCCGCGGCCGGCCCGAGCGGGGACGGTCGTTCAGGCCGTCCATCCCCTCGTTGGCGAACCGGTCCCGCCAGGTGCGAACCGTGTCGATAGTGACGTGGGTACGCCGGGCGATCCCGGCGTTGGAATAGCCGCGGGCGGCAAGCAGCACGATGTGCGCCCGCTGCCAGTCCCGAAGCGGGGTCTTGTGCCCGCGATCTCGTGCTTTCAGTGTCCTGCGCTGGCTTGTCGTCACCGTGATCGGTGCAGCACGCCGGGCGGGGCAGGAAATACCTCCAGGGAGACAATAAATCACATACGTGTAATTCCGTTGCAAACACGGTCATTCCGCCCCCGGGCACGGCCGGCCGCACCCAGCGCATAAGGCAGACTCAAGGGGTCATGGCGGCGATCCCCGACTCAACGAAGACCTCCATCAGACTGCGGCTACGCCAGCACGCCCGGGACCACTGGCCGCAGATCACCGACCTGGACGTCACCTACCACGGCGCGTTCATCTACGTCAGCGCCGCCATTGATGACAGCGACGAACCGATCCCGCTGTTCCGGTTGCGCTACGGCGGCTCAGCCCACTCCTTCGGCTTCGCGATCTATTCCCCTGCCCGCGACCGCTACGAGCGTTCCCTGCTGCTGACAGGCCTGCCCGCCGGCACCCCGCAAGAGGCCCTCGACACCACCGCCATCGCCCACGCCCTTACCCGCACCTGACCCGACCGGCCGACAACGCGCCCTCGACACCGCCGAGGCACCCCCCGAGGAACTTCCAGCGAGGACCACTTAGGCTCCGGTGGTGTGGAACAGGCGGCCGATCAGGAAGCCAATCGCGGCGGCACCGAGCCCGATCACGACCATCTTCAGCCCGTTCTTCCGCCAGTCTCCGACTAGGGTCACCGACTCGTAGGCGCCGACCCCGAACAACACCAGGGCGCTGAGCACGATCGCCGTGATCAGCGCCGTCGTTCGTGACAGCCAGACGAATGGGAGCAGCGGGATGAAGTGGCCGATGAGAGTGGCGATCGTGATCACGACCGCGCTGCGCATGATGTCGGGCGTCTGGACGGGCTGCAGGTGCAGTTCCTCGTCCATCATCGTGGCCAGCCAGCTGTCCCGGTTGGCGGTGATGGTGTCGACGACACGATCGAGCAGCTCCCCGGCGAAGCCCTTGGCGGCGTAAATGTCGCGGATCTCCTGCCGCTCGGCCTCGGGGGTGGCGTCGATCTCGGCCTCTTCCCGGGCCTGTTCGGCCTGGTAGTAGTCGCGCTCGGCTACGGCGGAGGTGTACCCGACCGCGCCCATGGAGATCGACTCGGTGATGGCCGCGGCGAAACCCGCGGCCAGCAGGACCGTCTTCGAGCCGCCGCCGGCGATGACGCCCAGGACGATCCCGAGGATGTTGACCAGGCCGTCCTGGCCGCCCAGGATCACGTCGCGCAGCCAGTTGGCCTGGCGGTGCTCTTCCCGATGTTGCGGTCCTGGCGCGCCGGTGGTGTCACCCACGGCCCGGACGGCGCGGCCCAGCCGCGTCAGCACCGCCGGGCCCCCAGCCCTGTGGTTCATCGGACACCTCGCAGGTCATCGATGGGCCAGTGCCAGGCGCGCGGCGCTGACATCTTGCCGGCCATAACCGGCCTCGACGGCGGCACGCCACTGGCGGGACAGGGCCTCGAGCATCG
>DASPZT010000021.1:0-7902 GCA_035636135.1 Candidatus Limnocylindria bacterium
CGTACGCGAAATGCAGCAATAGGCGCGTGTAGCGCTCCATGGACCCGCTGATGTCGCAGAGCAGGACAACCGGGCGCGGCTTCCAGCGGCGCCGTCGCCACGCGAACACCAGGGGTTCGCCGTTGAAACGTAGGCTCTCGCGCAGCACCCGGCGAAGGTCGAGGCGCTCGTCCCCGCCGCGCCGGTAGCGCCGGGAGCGGCGCCGGCCGGCCGGCGTGACCATCTGCTGGATCAGGCGGCGCACGGCGCGCATCTCCTCATCGGACAGGGCGGCGAAGTCTTTGTGGCGGAGGACCTCGGTGGCGGAGTAGGTCGCCAGCGCCAGCGGGACCTCCGCCTCGTCGGCGTCGTCCAGGATGTTCAGCTGCCGCGGCTCTCCAGACGCACTGCTAACGCTGCCATCGCCATCGCCAGGCTCGGCCACCGGCGACCGGTGCCGCGGTTCGGGGGGATCAGCACCCAGCAGGAATGCCCCGAGCGCCCGATCCAGGACGGCGAAGTCATCGCGGCGCCGGGCAAAGTGCGCGTGGACGGCGGCCGCCACGTCCTCGCGCCGGCGCTGGTCGACCAGCGTCAGGGCCTGCAGGTAGGGCAACATCCGAGCCGGCCCGGCATCGAACCCGAGCCCTCGCAGGATGAGCCCGAAGCGGAGCCAGTTCCGCGTCAGGGTGCCGGAGATGGCGTCAGGCAAGGACCGCCTGGGCGAAGAGTTGGCGGGCGCGCTCGCCGCGCAGGCGGTGCAGGTCTTCCTGGTACTTCACCACCGATCCCAGCGTCACCTGGACGGCGGTGTCCGTCAGCTCGGTCTGTCCCAGGGCCATCAGCGACCGGGTCCAATCCAGGGTCTCCGCGATCCCCGGCAGCTTGTACAGGTCCAGCTGGCGCACCCCGGCGATGAACTGGCTGACCTGCCGGGCCAGCAGCGGCGGGACGTCCGGGATACGAGCCAGCACCACCTGGTACTCCGTCTCCACCGATGGATAGTCGATCCAGAAATAGAGGCAGCGTCGCTTGAGCGCGTCGTGGATCTCCCGAGTGCGGTTGGAGGTGATAACCACCGCCGGCGGGCGCTGGGCGGTGATGGTGCCCAGCTCCGGGATCGAGATCTGGTAATCGGAGAGCAGCTCCAGCAGGAAGGCCTCGAACTCGTCGTCGGAACGGTCGATCTCGTCGATCAACAGCACTGGCGGGCGGCCGCCGTCGGTCTCGAGGGCTTGCAGCAGCGGCCGCTTGACCAGGAATTTGGGACTGAAGATCTCCCGCTCCATGGCTGCGGCGTCGGCACCCGCCGTCTCCAGCATCCGGATCTGCAGCATCTGGCGGGCGTAGGACCACTCGTACACCGCGTTGTTGACGTCGATGCCCTCGTAGCACTGGAGCCGGATCAGGCGCGCGCCCAGGATCTCGGCCAGGACTTTGCCGACTTCCGTCTTGCCCACCCCGGCCTCGCCCTCGAGCAAGAGAGGCTTGTCCAGCTTGGTGGCCAGAAAGAGCGTAGTGGCGAGACTGCGGCCGGCCACATACCGGTGGCTGCGCAGCGATTCCTCGAGCTCCTCGATGGACGCGAAGGGCAGGTCCTGCATCAGCTCACTCTACGCAAGCGGGACGCTAGGCGGGCAGCTTGGCTCGCTCGCGTTCGACCAGCACCCGACGCAGGATCTTGCCCGACGTTGCCTTCGGGATCTGGTCGACGACTTCGACCCGCCGAATCTTCTTGTGGGGCGCCACCCGCTCGGCGACCCAGGCCATGATCTCGTCCGGGGTCACCTGCCCCTTCAGCACCACGAAGGCCTTGGGGATCTCTCCGGCTTCGGCGTCGGGCACTGGGATCACCGCCGCGTCCGCGATCGCCGGGTGCGAGACGAGGATTCCCTCCAGCTCCGCGGGCGCCACCTGCATCCCCTTGTACTTGATCAGCTCCTTGAGCCGATCGACGATGTACAGGTGCTCGTCCTCGTCGATGAAGCCGATGTCACCGCTGTGCAGCCAGCCCTCAGCGTCGACGGTATGGGCGGTGGCCTGCGGATTGTTGAGGTAGCCTTTCATGATCTGCGGTCCGCGGTACCAGACCTCGCCCTGCTCGGTGCGACCGAGCTCTCGACCATCGACCGGGTCGACGACGCGGGCGTCGGTATTGGGGATCAGGCGCCCCGCCGATCCGGGGCGGATGCTTCTCGGCTCGTATGGGTTGTTGGCCGAGACCACCGGGCTGGTTTCCGTCAACCCATACCCTTGGGTCACCACGCATCCCAACCGGTCGCTGCAGGCTTTCTCGAGCGAGGCGTCCAGCGGAGCGGCGCCCGAAATGATGCGCTGCAGTTTTGAAAGGTCGTAGCGGTCGACCACCGGGTGCTTGGCCAGGGCCAGGACGATGGGCGGCACCAGGTAGTCGAACGTCACGCCGTAGCGCTGGTGCATATCCAGGAACTGCTCCAGGTCGAAGCGCGGCAGCGTGATCACGGTGTGTCCGACGTAGAGGCTGAGGTTCATCAGCACGGTCAGGCCGTAGCTGTGGTAGAAGGGCAGCACCGCCACCACCGTCTCTGCCTGGTCACCGGTCCAGACGGCGTGGGACTGCAGCACGTTGGCCACCAGGTTGAAGTGGGTGAGCATGACGCCCTTGGGTAGGCCGGTGGTGCCGCTCGAGTACGGAAGAACCACCACGTCCTTCCGGGGGTCGATCGAGACCGCAGGGGGCGGTCCGGGCTGCATCAGCGATGCAAACGGCTCGGCTCCCTCCGCCTCGCCGAAGACGAACAGCCGCGTGATGCCGGTCTCCTGGGCCGCCTGGCGGGCCTTGTCCATGAATTGGGGAATGGTGAGCAGGTAGCTGGCGCCCGAGTCCTTGAGCTGGCGGACCAGCTCATCCACCGTGTACAGCGGGTTGACGGTGGTGGTCGTCCCGCCCGCCAGGGAGATGGCGTGGAAGGCGACCGCATACTCGGGCAGGTTGGGGCTGTAGATGGCGAAGACGTCGCCCTTGCCGAACCCGCGTTTGGCCAGCCCGGCCGCGATTGCGTAAATGCCTTGCTGGAGCTGGCGGTACGTGATCGTCCGGCCGCTGGGGCCGTCGATCAGCGCCGGTCGATCGCCCAGCGCCGCGGCGCGCTGGAGCACGAAGGGCGTCAGGGCAACCTCGGGAATGGTGAGGTCCGGCAGCGGACTATGAAACACCATGCGGCGTCGGCCTGACCCTAGCACCCGTACCATAGAAGCGCAATGGCCGTGGTCGCGCCCGCACCCGCCGTGAGCGCCTTCCTGGAGGCGCAGCCCAAGCGACTCCTTATCGGCGGCGAATGGAAGGACGCCGCGTCCGGCCGAACCTTCGACACCATCAACCCGGCCACGGGCGAGCGCCTGGCGACCGTGGCGGAAGCGGGACCGGAGGACGTCGACGCCGCCGTCACCGCCGCCCGCAAAGCCTACGACGGACCCTGGCGCAAGCTCCGCCCCAGCGAACGGGCGCGGCTGCTGTGGCGGTTGGCCGACGCCGTCAACGCGCACGAGGAAGAGCTGGCCCAGCTGGAGACGCTGGACAACGGCAAGCCGGTGCGGGAGTCCAAGATCGACATCCGCGGGGTGGCCGAGCATTTCCGCTACCACGCCGGCTGGTGCTCCAAGCTACAGGGCACCACCATCCCGGTGTCGCTACCGGGGACCTACTTGAACTACACCGTGCGCGAGCCGGTGGGCGTGGTGGGCGCCATCGTCCCCTGGAACTTTCCCCTGCTGATCGCGACCTGGAAGCTGGCGCCGGCACTGGCCTGCGGCAACACGGTCGTGCTCAAGCCCGCCCATGAGACGCCGCTGACCGCGCTGCGCCTGGGCGAGCTAGC
Organism: Candidatus Limnocylindria bacterium; assembly: GCA_035636135.1. Classification (GTDB taxonomy): domain Bacteria; phylum Chloroflexota; class Dormibacteria; order CF-121; family CF-121; genus CF-121. Next base: position 3,837 of record DASPZT010000021.1, read on the forward strand.
GATGGAAGTCGGATTCCCGCCGGGCGTCGTGAACGTGGTTCCTGGCCCCGGTTCGACGGCCGGGGCCGCGCTGGCCGCCCACCCGGGCGTCGACAAGGTCGCCTTCACGGGGTCGACGGAGGTCGGCCGCGAGATCATCCGGGCGTCGGCCGGCAATCTGAAACGGGTTTCCCTGGAGCTGGGCGGCAAGTCCCCCAACATCGTCTTCGCGGATGCCGACCTGCCGGCCGCGGTCAAGGGCGCGTTCAACGCCATCTTCTTCAACCAGGGCCAGATGTGCTCCGCGGGTTCGCGGCTCTTTGTCGCGCGCTCAGCCTACGAGGAGTTCCTGAGCCAGCTGAGCGAGCAGGCGGGCAAGATCCGGCAGGGGCCCGGGCTGGACCCCGAAACGCAGATGGGACCGCTGATCTCCGCGGTCCAGCTCAAGCGCGTCCAGGGCTTCATCGACACCGGTCGCCGCGAAGGGGCCGTGCTCCGGGCCGGCGGGGAACGGGCAACGGGTGACCTGGCCCGCGGCTTCTTCATCAAACCGACGGTTTTCGCGGATGCCAAGGACGACATGACCGTCGTGCGTGAGGAGATCTTCGGCCCGGTGGTAGTCGCCATGCCGTTCGAGGAGCTGGACGAGGTCATCGCCCGCGCCAACGCGACCGCCTATGGGCTGGCGGCCGGGGTCTGGACGCGCGATCTGAAGACGGCCCACCGGGTGGCCGCCGGGATCCGGGCCGGCACGGTGTGGGTCAACTGCTACAACCTGATCGACCCGGCCTCGCCCTGGGGCGGCTACAAGGAAAGCGGCTACGGCCGCGACATGGGCGACGCCGCGCTCCACGAGTACACCGAGATCAAGAACGTCCTCATCAATCTTGGCTGAGAAACGGTTCCGGTTCGGCGTCACGAGATCCACCGCGGACTCCTGCAATGAGTGGATCGCCGTGACCCACAAGTCCGAGGAGCTCGGCTTCTCGACCATCTCGATGCCCGATCACATCGGGAGGGAGCACTCGGCCATCGCACCCGCACTGGTGCTGGCGGCTCAAGCGGCCCCGACCCTGCGGGTGGGCAGCTTCGTCTACGACAACGATTTCCGGAATCCCGTTCTCCTCGCCCAGGAAGTGGCGACCATCGACCGCCTGACGGGCGGCCGCTTCGAGTTCGGCCTGGGCGCCGGCTGGCAGCTTCGCGACTACGAGCAGACGGGCCTGACCTTTGACCCTGGCTCGGTCCGGGTCGGGCGCATGGAGGAGGCGCTGCAGCTCATGGTGCGTCTTTGGACCGAGAAGGCCGTCACGTTTGCGGGCACGTACTACCGCGTCCAGGACGCCGAGGGGTACGCCTGCGTGCAGCGGCCCCACCCGCCGGTCCTGATTGGCGGCGGCGGGCGAAGGCTGCTCTCGTTTGCGGCCAAACACGCCGACATCGTCAGCATCCTGCCCCGGTCCCGACCCGACGGGCAGGGGTTCGACGTCCAGGATGCCGGTGCCACCGCCTTCGACGAGAAGCTGGGTTGGGTCCGCGAGGCGGCTGGCGGCCGCTTCGCCAACCTGGAACTCAACGTGTTGCTCCAGGCGGTGATGGAGACGGAGGATCGCACCACGGTGGCGGAAATGCTGGCCGCCCAGTTCAAGGCGCCGGTCGCCGAGCTCCTGGCGTCCCCCCTGATCCTGGTCGGTACGGCCGACCAGATGGCAGAGGACCTCGAGGCTCGCCGGGCCCGCTTCGGCATTTCGTACCTCACCGTCTTTGACCGCGACATGGAGGCCATGGCGCCCGTCATCGAGCGGCTCAAGGGCAGATGAGAAAGGTCCCGGAGATCGGCTGTTGAGATTCGTAGCAGATGCTGCTATGAGTCATGGATGGCGCCGACGGCCCCAGCCACACGAGCCCGGGTGGGTCATCCGGCACGGGATCTCTGCCTGGCTCCCGGCCGGACCATCGATGCCCCCGTCGTGGAGGGCGGGCGCTATGGCCGCATGTTCCCGGACCTGCCTGCCACCACCTTCGACGATGACCGCCTGCTTGCCCTGGGAGTGGACGGCGGGATTTGCGACGGCGGACTCCGCAATGCCGACGGGCACGTCGAGGCCGGCCAGCCGTTCTTTGGGCAGTACCTGGCCCATGACATCACCGCCGACCGGTCACCGCTACGAGCGCACGCCGACGTCACCAGCCTGCGCAATGTCCGGTCGCCTCGCGCCAACTTGGAAGCGCTTTATGGCGGCGGGCCGGTCGGCTCGCCATACCTGTTCGACCAGGCCGATCCGGCCAAGCTGCTGCTTGGAGTAGCCAGCCACGATCTGCCTCGTAACCAACAGGGCATTGCCCTGATCGGCGATCCGCGCAACGACGTGCATGCGTTCATGACGGGCTTGCAGGTCGCCTTCATCCGGGCGCACAACCACCTGGTCGACCGGCTGCGGGCCGACGGCGTTGCCGAGTCGGACCTTTTCGAGGACGCCCGTCTAGCGCTCAACTGGCACTACCAATGGGTGATCCTCAACGATTTCTTGCCGAACCTGGTCGGCGAAGAGCTCACGGCGAGCGTGCTGCAAGAGGGACCGCGCTTCTACCGTCCCCAGGGCGAACCGTACATTCCGGTTGAGTTTGCCGATGCCGCCTACCGTTATGGCCACTCGCAAATCAGGGCCGACTATCAGCTTCGCCGCGGTGGTCCGCGCTTCCCGGTGTTTCCGGACCTGGCCGGGTTCCGTCCGCTCGCTCCCGACCACGTCATTGACTGGAGGGTGCTCTTTGACGTGCCCGGTAATGGACCGGCACAGCGGGCCAAGGCCATTGACGGGCAGCTGCCGGCGTCGCTCATTCGGCTCCCCGAATCGATCACGGGCACCGTCGACATCACGGCCTATCGCTCACTGGCGGCGCGCGATCTGCAGCGCGGCCAGGGCACCGGCCTGCCATCCGGCGAGGCCGTCGCCCGCGCGATGAGGGTGACGCCCCTAACGCGCACCGAGCTCGCCCTCGGTGATTGGCAGGATGAGACGCCGCTGTGGCTGTACATCCTGCGAGAGGCCGCCGTCCGGGGCGGCGGAGACCATCTCGGCGGGGTCGGTGGTCGCATCGTCGCCGAGGTCATCGTCGGGATCGTGCGCAACGATTCGGAGTCCTATCTTGCCAACAACCTCTCCTGGCGACCGACCCTGCCCTCCCACGAAGCCGGCATCTTCAAGATCCGCGACTTCCTGGTCCCCGTGATCTAGTGTGATCTAGCTGCGTTCAGGCTGTGTGAAACTCGGCCGAATCCGCCGACTTCCAGCCGCTAAGCGCGGCCAACCGTCAGGACGACGTTCCCGGTCTTCTGCTTCGTTTCCACGTACCGGTTCGCCTCGACCACTTGCTCCAATGGGTAGGACCGATCGATGACCGCCCGGTAGCGCCCGGCCTCGATGAGCTCCTTGATGAAGAGAACGTCCTTCTTCGTGTATCGAGGCGGTATCGGGAAGATCACTCTCTTGCCTCCGATCCACGAAGTGAGGGGCGCCAGGATGATGTTCTGGAGCCCGTCGGTTGGGTTGTAGATGCCGCCCGGCTTCAGCGAGGCTCTGCACCGGCTGAAGGAGAGCATGCCGACGAAGTCGAAGATGACGTCGTAGGTTTCACCGTTCTTGGTGAAGTCTTCCTTCGTGTAGTCGATCACCCTGTCGGCTCCGAGCGATCTCACGAGGTCGATGTTCTTGGTGTTGCACACCGCAGTGACGTCGGCTCCGAAGTATTTGGCGAGCTGCACCCCTGCGGTGCCGATCGATCCGGACGCGCCGTAGACGAGGATCTTCTGCCCTTTCCGCACATTTGCTGGTCTCATGCCAATCAAAGCCAGGATCGCTCCGTCGCAGACTGCTGCGGCCTCTTCGAAGCTCATGCCGGCCGGCATGTGGGCCAGCGGGGCACTTTCCCGCATACAGATGAACTCTGCGTGTGCCCCGAACCGCCACGCACTGGCACCGAAGACGTGGTCACCGACCGCGAACTCGCTGACGGCGGCGCCGACTGCTTCGACCTCTCCCGCCAGCTCGGTGCCGAGGATCGGCTGCTTCGGTCGCCGGAGGCC
>DASPZT010000022.1:0-2579 GCA_035636135.1 Candidatus Limnocylindria bacterium
CAAGGGAGGAGGTGAGCAGGCAATAGCCAGGATGCTTCAGCCGAAGGCCTCCGGCCCTCCTCTGCGCGCCCTGATGGGGACGCACGCTCCAGTCCTGGCGCCGGGCGCCTACGACACCCTGAGCGCCCGGCTCGTGGAGGCTGCCGGCTTTCCCGCCCTGTACATGACGGGGTTCGGCACCGCCGCCTCCGTGCTCGGCCGGCCGGACGTGGGTTTGCTCGGCATGAGCGAGATGGTGGAGCACGCCCGGCGGATCGTGCAGGCGGTCGGCGTGCCTGTGATCGCGGATGCCGACACCGGCTATGGCAATCCGCTCAACGTGATCCGCACCGTGCAGGAGTACGAGGCGGCCGGGGTCGCTGCCATCCACATCGAGGACCAGGTGGCGCCCAAGAAGTGCGGGCACATGGAGGGGAAGCAGGTCATCCCGGCCGCCGAGATGGTGGAGAAGCTCCGGGCTGCGGTCGAGGCTCGGCACTCCCCCGACTTCCTCATCATCGCCCGCACAGATGCGCGCGCTGTGGAGGGCATGGCAAGCGCGCTCGAACGCGCCCGGCGGTACCGCGAGGCCGGCGCTGACGTGCTCTTCGTCGAGGCGCCGCAGAGCGAGGAGGAGATCGCCACAGTGGCCAGGGCCTTCCCCAGCGTGCCGCTCCTCTTCAACTGGGCAGAAGGTGGGAAGTCGCCGCCGGTCGCCCTCCCGCGGCTGCGCGAGCTCGGCTACGCGATCGTGATCTTCCCCATCAGCACGCTGCTGGCCGCTACCCGCGCCATCCGCGAGGTCCTGGCCCAGATCCGGGAAGTGGGAACGCCCAACCCGGTGATGGAGCGGCTGGTCCCCTTCCAGGAGTTCCTGGACTTCATCGGTCTGCCCGAGGTGCGTGAGCTCGAGCGGCGGTTCGCGGAGAAGGAGACGGTAACCCGGTAAACAGAGAAGGAGGTTGGCCATGGCAGACACCTACGAAAAGCGCAGCATCACGACGGAACTGGCTCACCGCATGGTGGCTGCGGCCGAGAAGAAGGCCCGCGAGATGAAACACCCGTTCGTGATCGCCATCGTGGACGAGAGCGGCGTGCTGAAGGCGTTCAGCCGGATGGATGGGGCCCCCCTGCTCAGCGTCCAGGTGGCGCAGGACAAGGCCTACACGTCCGTCGGCTTTGGCCTGTCCACGGACGGTTGGCACGACTTCATCAAGGACGACCCGCCGCTGGCCGCGGGCGCGGTCGGCGGGATCGCCCGCTTGGTCGTCTTCGGCGGCGGCTACCCGATTAAGGTGGAAGACCAGATCGTCGGCGGCGTGGGAGTCAGCGGCGGCCACTACTCGCAGGACATGGAGGTGGCGAAGGCTGCGCTGACCGTGGTCCCGCAGCCAGTGGAGGCGCGCTGACGGACATGGCGTAAGGCAGGCGGCTGGTCCGGCGCCGCAGGTGGGGCGGACGAGCGGCACCCGCCGGCGAGTACGGTGGTGCGATTCTTCCGCATCCGGCTCGCCGACGGTTTCTGCTCCTCGGGCATTCACGGATGGACTTGCTGGATGACCACTGGACAAGCGATAGAGACCCACGCTTCGCTCCCAGCCCGCTCGTCGCACGTTTTCCCAGGCAGTCACCCACCAGTCCTGCTTCTTCCGGACGAACAGCGCTAGTCGCCTGACCAACCGGTCGATCTGGGCCATCTGTCGGGCGACCACTCGGGTCGAAGTTGAGCACCGGGGCTGGGAACCGCTGGGTGACGAGGCATGGGAGCCGCTATAGAGCTACCTGAACTGTTGGCCCGGGCGCCAATGGCGAATGCTGCAGCAGAACGGATGGTGCGCACCCTTCGCCAAGAATGCCTCGACCAGAATGGTCAGCCTGAATGCGGCCACCTGCAGACCATCCTCGGCGAGTTCCCCGCCTACTACAACCTGGACCGACCGCATCGAAGCCTCGTCCGGTGACGCCAATTGGTGCACCACGACCGGTGCACTGGGTGGCGCGCCGGTCCTAGCTACGCTAGGTGGTCTTCACCACGCGTACGAATGGGCAGCCTGACGACCGCCCGACTTTTGCCCTCCTAGGCCCTTCTTCATGGGGGGACAGAATCACAGAACCGCTCAGGGAGGACAAAATCCCAGAACTACAACACCAGCCCGGCGCGGGTCTTGACGTTTGCTGAGTTCGGCGTAGCATGCGGCCCACGGGCTGGTTTTCAGGGAAAGGCACCAGGGAGGGTGCCAGATGGCTCAGCAGACTGCGGTTGCCCCTCAGGTCGCTCCTGCCCGGGCGCGCTGGCCAGCTCCGGTCGGCAGCATCCAGGCCTTTGATCCCTGGCCGCTGAATTGGCTCTTTATCACCTGGAGCACGATGGAGGAGCCAGTCCAAGTGGACAATGACGGCCAGATTATCCTGGCCCTCGCGACGGCCCCGCGCTGGTTGGAGGACGGCACCCTCGAGATCCACGCGCCAAGATGAGAACCGCCCGACCCGCTCCGTGTCAAGCGCTACTCCAGCCACGCTGGTGACCCGTGAGTGTGGTGCGGGAGCGGAGTCTATGGCAATAGAGACCGACGAGCGGACGTCAGGCGGGAAGGCAATCT
>DASPZT010000023.1:0-2251 GCA_035636135.1 Candidatus Limnocylindria bacterium
CGGCTCGATCAGCGCGGTGACGCTGAACCGTCCGACGATCGCCGCCATGTTGACGAAGATCATCAGGAAGGCGGCATCGGCCGGCGAGACCTTGAGCACCAGCACGAACAGGGTCGCACCCCACAGCCCGAGCCCGACGCCGCCGGTCTGGGTCAGCCCGACCAGGCAGCCGGCGATGACGCTGCGGGGATATTTGAACAATTCCCACCACGACCCCTTCTCGACCTCGGGACCGGTCGTCGGCAGGGCGATCTCCTTCGGATCGACCATCAGCGCCCAGGCGAGAGATTTCCGCGCCTCCTCGTGCCGTCCCATCTGCATCAGCCAGCGCGGCGATTCCGGCACCCAGTAGCGCACCATCAGCACCAGCACGATCGGCACCAGGCCTAAGAGGAACATGCCGCGCCAGCCGATGATCGGGGCCAGGAGCCACCCGGCGACGCCGCCGAGCATGCTGCCCGCCGGTAGCAAGGTGGTGATCAGCGCGCCGACCCAGCCGCGCTTCTTGGTCGGCATGAATTCCTGCACCAACGGCATGTCGACCGCGTAGAGCCCGGCATTGCCGATGCCGACAAAGAGGCGGAACACCGCCAGGAACAGCCAGCCGCTGATCCAGCCATTCGGGCCGGGGGTGAGCGCCATGATTCCCGTGGCCAGCGCCACGTTGAGCGCGGTCAGGATGAACACCTTGCGGCGGCCGATCTTGTCGGCCACCCAGCCCCAGAAGAAAGCGCCGGGCACCGCGCCGATGCCGGACGACAGCAGGATCACCGCCCCCTGCCAATAGGTCAGCTGCCATTCCTTGGTGATGAAGGCCAGCACGTAGCCGATCAGGAAGAAATCGAAGAAATCCAGCAGGTCAGCCAGATTGCCGGTGATGATCAGCTTCCACTGATTCGACGTTAGCCGCCGCTGCTGCTCCAGACGCTCCAACATAACGCTCGCCCCTCCCGCGGCGAGCGTCATAGCCCGCCTCGCCCGAGGGTTCTCTCTCGGGACCTGCATTGTCACAGGGCGGATAAACCCCCCCTACCTCGCGCCGATCCTGCCAGAGCGGGTCGCGAAGGTCAAACCGGAGTCTCGGCGACGGAGGTGTCCGCATCTTGTCCGTGAACTGGACCCGAAGGGCGCCACAGACTGACCCAATGGGCACGAGCGCCAAAGCGCTATCTGTCAGGGCTTTCATTGGAGGGCATTGTCTGCTGTAGCGCCTTCGGTAGCCCTCATAACGCAAAGGTCGCTGGTTCAAATCCAGCCCGAGCAACAACGGAAAGCGACCGAGCTTGTCCGCACTACATTGGCGGCGTTAAGGGACGTCTGAGTCACCCCCGACTCTGCAAACCGCGGAACGGCGGAGCGTCCAGCGGACAGCTCAGATAACGAGCGGGGTTGGGCGCCGAGGTAGCGGACATGCCGGCCGCAACCGAATCGTCACGGATCGTGAGGTAGCTGAGCACCCCACCGGCGGCGCTAGCGTGGCCGTCACCCACATCGCCGTACGGAAGCCAATGGAGAGGACGTAAGGGTCGAGGCCGCCGTTGCCGGTGATGCCGGCGACAAGCGGCAAGATTGCCACCGCGACGGCCGCGCAGGAGTTCTGAGAAAGTAACGACAAATCAATGAGTTCTGAATCCGCGGCGGACCCGATTCCTCCTGAGGGCCGAACACTTTTCCAGATCCATGACCCCTCCGAGGTGGAGGTCGAGGTCGGGCGCGCCGAGCGCGAGGTCCTCCAAGAACTCGCCTCGAGCCCCGAGTTCATCCGGACGGGCATCGAGGTCATTGACTATCTGGTCGATCAGGTCCGGTTTCTGAAACCCGCCCTCGCCGACGCGGAGCGGCGGGGCCTGCGAGGTCTTTCGGCGCTTGAATGGGCGGCATACCTCAGCTGGCCCGAGACCCAGCGGCTGGCGGAGACCCAATGGCGGCGGGACTTGGTCAGGCGTTACGCCTTCGAGACACCCACTGCCTGGTGGCAGCGGGCCCTTCATGCCCGTCAGCCCGACGATCCCGTCAACGTCGGGCCATCTCGAGAGGCGATCTGGCTCCCCCCAAGTCTTCAGCTCGGACCCTATCCCTCAAAGCGCCATCCAACGAAGCTGGCGGCGGCCACCTTGGAAGCTCACATCCAGTTCGACGCGTGGACGACACCGGGCCCACTCGCCCCAGTGCGGCGGCTTAACCGAGCGATGACCTGGCAGTTGCAGGTGTCGGTGGCCCGCCTCTACCGCCCTCGGTTCTGGGCGATGGA
>DASPZT010000024.1:0-2178 GCA_035636135.1 Candidatus Limnocylindria bacterium
ACCCGCTGGGCAGCTCACCACTATGGACCGACATGATCGGCGCGGCCGCCGCCGGGACGCTCAGCTCATGTCTCGCCAGCGCCGTCTGGGACGGGCCGGCCGGCGCGCTGTACATCGGCGGCGACGGCGCCGCCATCGGCGGGGTCAGCTTCGGTGGATCGATCCGCCAGGTCAACCCGGCCACCGGCGCCTTCATCTGGCAGACCGGCCTGCCCTGCGCGGTGATGGGCACGCCAACGCTGGACAGCGCCGGCGTGCTCGCCGCCGGCACCTACACCTGCCCTGGCACTGCTACTCCGGGCGCCTACCTGATCAATGCCTCAACCGGCGCCAAACTCAAGACCCTCCCGGTCGGCTCGAGCCGGGTCTTCGGCCAGCCCGTCTTCGCCCAGGGCACGCTGTTCGTCGCCACCGAAACACGCGGGCTCTACGACTTCGCACCCTGATCTCTCGCAGCCGCGGCAGGGGCGGGCGGCCTCGCCGAAGTGGAAGCCTGCTCCGTGGCTCGGCCTTTCGGCCCCATGCGGTGACCATCATCGGCAGCGGCAGGTGCCGACCGACCCGGCTGCCGCGCATAAGGCGGTTCGCGTACATCACATAGTTGATGGCACAGCTACAGGGCGTGACGGGCGGCGGCAGGCGGCTCCCGGCATCCGCCAGGGGATCGCGGCTCTGGGAGCGGATCGGGCGGCACGAAGCCGAGGCCGGGGCGATGTGGCGCCCGGCAAACAGCACGGTTGGGCATTCAAGCCGCAAAAAGGGACCGTGGTCGGCTTAGGTGCCTGGGTTCATGCGGCCGGCCGCGATGTTGTCCGTGCCGGGGGTTTCGCCGGGGGAACACCTGGGCCGCTGCCACGCCGGAACCGTCCCAGGGGAAGTTGCGGTCACCGTCTCCGGGCGGCGCCGGTCACGCTACCGTGACTATCGGACGCCAGGATTCAGGCAGTACGCCAATCAGCGGACACAACCGCCGGGCCCTGCGCCGGGGGGCGAGCCCTGGAGCGGCTGCCCGGGCCCTGAAGTGTTTACGGTCCGGTCTTTCCTGTCAGCTCGGCGTATAGCCGGATGTACTGTGCGGCGACAGTGCCGATCCCGCAGAACGCGCGCAGCTCGGTGAAATTCTCGTCGGTCCACCTCTTCTCCAGGTTGTGGTCCTTGAGCAGTGCGATGGCATTCTTCACGGCTGCGTCGAGGACGTCACGACGGAGTTGGCGTAGCCCTGCGAACTCGTTCAGCCGTGTGAGCTGCTCCGTGTCCCCAAGCGAGATGTAATGGGGAATATGATTACGGACGAACCGCTTGAACACTGGATATTCGAGGACGGCCAAGGGCCGTTTCGCCCAGACCGCCTCGATCGCCTGATTGCCGAATCCTTCGTGCTCAGGGGGGTAGCAGACAAGGTCCACCGCCTGGTAGGTGCCATAGAAGGGGTAGCGATCTAGGTCGCCATACTGGAATCGCCGATCGGGGACGACGATGTTTCCCCCATAGACCAGCTTGATCTTGCAGTGCCGGGCGTACGCCAGAAGCCTTTCGAAGTACTCCCGGTTGTCCTCAAGATCCTCGCCCTGGGGCAGCAGAAGCACAACGCTGCTGTCCGCGCTGAACCGCCGCCGGTTCAGCCCCAAGCCCTCGGGCGCGCTCTCCAGGGCGGTGCGTTCGCGATTCAGCCCGGCGACGAACTGGATGGCTAGCTCGATCGCCTTATTGATCGCGATTCTGGCCGGCATCGCCACCACCAGGTCGTCGGCGCCCACCGGTCTGGGATCACCGGCAAGCACCTGGAGCTTGCTGCGGAAGGCGAGCTCGTCGATGGGCGGAACGTCCCGGCCGAAATCGAACCCGTCAGGAACGACAGTGCCCTCGAGGCCCTTCCTCGCCTGCAACGCCTCCGCGGCGAGAGGGTTGATGAGCACGTGTCGCGCATTGGGCAGGGACGGGCACATGATCCGGTCCATCAAGTCGCTGACTTGCCGGTGCGGCGTCAGGAAGTTCCTGGCGTTAGGGCCTTCCCAGTAGATGTCGTGGTGCTGCATGAGGAAACCGATATCGGGCCGTTCAACCGCAAGGTTGTACATAGCCAGCGTGGCCGGGAGGTTGTACGGCAGTGACATCAGGTTGCGGATGTGCAGCAATGGGATCTGGTGTGCGTCCACGTAATCCTCGACCCGTCGCCGG
>DASPZT010000025.1:0-6987 GCA_035636135.1 Candidatus Limnocylindria bacterium
GGTGGGACCGCTGTGGTGGGGAACCGGGGTGCACGCCGTCACCAGCAAGGCGATGAGGATAGGCGACAGCCGTCTCACAAGTTCAGTTTATCGACCACTCCCCGCCCAACCTTCACGGAACCGTTGCCGCCGCGTCAGCGATCGTGAACAGGACTTCGATAGACCCTCACGCGACCGTCACCTAGACTCCCACCGTGACCGACCAGCCACGGGGCCTGTCGTCCTCCGGGCCTCGGCGGCCACGCAGCTCTCGGCTTCGCCTGCTACCGGGCGGGAGCGTCAGCCCCGAGCCCTCTTTTCGCCTCCTGACTCAGATCAGCGCTGCGCTCAGCACGTCTCTAGACCTGGACCAGACGCTGCGAGACACGCTAGAGCGGCTGAACGCCACCATCGCCTTCGACGCGGCCACCGTCTTCTTGCTGGACGACGGTGGGCGAGAGCTGAAAGTCAAGGCCGCCATTGGCGTCCCGGTGTCGCTGGCCGAGCTGACCAGCTTCAAAGTGGGAGAGGGCGTGGTCGGCTGGGTGGTGCAGCATGCCACGACCGCGCTCATCGCCAACTCGGCGGTGGACGCGCGCTACAAGTCCACCGGGCCGGCCCGCCAAGCGCGGACCGTGCTGGCAGCCCCTCTGCGCACCGCCACCGGGGTGCTGGGTGCGTTGGTGCTGGTGCGGCCGGCGGCGGAGCCGTTCGGGCCGGACCACCAGCGCCTGGTGGAAGCTGTCGCGGGCCAGGCCGCGGTCGCCATCGAACATTCGCGGCTCTTCGAGACCGAGCGGGCGTCGCGCCGGCGGGCGGAAGCCCTGCTGGAGGCGGCCCAGGCTTGCAGCGAGGCCGTCACCGTGCCGGAATTGCTGCAGCGCGCCGTTAAACGGGTGGCCGTGACCATGCGAGCCCGCGGCGCCGCCATCTTCCTCCCCGACGAAGACCTGGCCACCATCGCGGGAGTCTTCGAGGGCGGCGACGAGCCTACCTCGATCCTGCAGGGGCTGGTCAAACAGCGGATTGACGCCTTTCCGCTAGGTCGCGCCCTGCGCGACGCGCACGACCCCATCGTGGTTGAGGCCACTGAGCTTCGTGACCTGATCCCGGAGGTCGTCTTCACCCGGTTGACAGCCCGCCAGCTGGTCATCGTTCCGATCCGCTGGCACGACCAGCTGCTGGCGGCGCTCGTGGTCGGGTTCGCGCCCGGGGCCGACGCCGGCCCGGCTGAGGTTGAACTGCTCAACGAGGTGGGTCGCCAGGTGGCCCTGGGGATGGAGCGCCTCCGGTTGCAGGGTCGCGTCCAGGAGCAGGTCAACCAAATGGCCGTGGTCGGCGAGCGCAACCGCATCGCCCGCGACCTGCACGACGGCATCGTTCAATATGTGTACGCCCTCGGGCTGAACCTGGAACATGCGCGCGACCTGCTCCAGGCCGATCCGCCGGCGGCGGCCACCATCCTGACCCAATCGGTGGAGCAGGTGAACCATGTGTTGTCCGAGATGCGGACGTTCATTTACCAGCTGCGGCCGATCATCATGCGGGAGAAGGAGATCGGCCAGTGGATCGCGGACCTGTGCCGGCAATTCCAGCAGGCCACCTCGATCGACGTGGTGACCGAGATCGGGAAAACCGGGGGGCGGGAGCTGTCGCCCGAGATCTCGATTGCGCTCTTCCGGATCATCCAGGAGACGCTGGCCAACATTTACAAACACGCCAGCGCCCACACCGCCACCTTGCTCCTCGAGTTCCAGCCGGAGGGCGTCCGGCTGCGGATCGCGGACGACGGTATCGGATTCGAGCCAGCCCGGCGAGGCGCGCCCGAGATCGGACACGGCCACGGCCTGGCCAACATCGAGGAGCGCGTGCGCGACCTCAATGGGACGGTCAGCGTGGACAGCGCCCCCGGTCACGGCAGCCGGCTGGAGGCGGTGATTCCCTACCGATGAGCGAGCTGCCCGAGATCAAGCTGCTGATCGCCGACGACCACGAGATGGTCCGCCTGGGCCTGCGATCCTTGCTGGAGTCGAACCCCCGGATCCGGGTAGTCGGCGAGGCCACCTCCCCCCAGCATGCCGTGTATCAGACGTCGCTGCTGCGGCCGGACGTCGTCTTGTTGGACGTCCGGATGCCCGGGGGTAGCGGGATCGACGCCTGCCGCGAGATCCTGGGCCGCAACCTGGGGGCCCGGGTGATCATGCTGACGTCCTTCGCCGACGAAGACGCGGTCTACGAATCCATCATGGCCGGGGCCTCGGGCTACCTGCTCAAGGAGATCGATAAGAAGGCCCTCATCGATGCCGTGGTATCGGTCTACGAAGGCCGGTCGCTGCTGGATCCGGAAGTGACCCGTAAGGTCCTGGAGCGGATCCGCAAGATGGCGGCCGCCTCGGACGACGTGGAGAAGGCCGCCCTGTCCGAGCAGGAGAAGCGGGTCCTCCGGCTGGCCGCCCACGGGAAGACCAACAAGCAGATTGCGGCCGACCTCTTCCTGTCAGACAAGACGGTCAAGCACCACGTCTCCAACATCCTGAGCAAGCTGAACCTGACCTCGCGCGCCCAGGCCGCCGTCTGGGCCACCCAGCACGGCCTGCTGGACGAGCCCGAGAAGAAGGCCAGCTAGCCTGCTGCCAGGCGTCCTTATCCGGGGGACACCCCCGGCTTCGGCGGCGTCAAGGCACGCTCGCCTTCGCTCGCTCTCCGGCCTTGACTCCCCCCGCGGCCGAAAGGGCGACCCGACTAAGGTAGCCCCCTTTGCCGCACTCGCGGCGGTCGCCAGATTCCGTTACGGAGCGCGTTGCTTTTTGCGGGAGAAGCCTGCGCCATGGGCCGTTCGGCAGCGAAGCCGGGCCGGACGGCAGATAGAGCAGGGGGCAGGCGCAGGCTACTCTCGCATAACGTTCTCTGCGGGACGAAGTTCCGGAGGTTGGCATGCTGCTGGTCGACAAGGTCAACAAGGGGAAGCACCCCGCGAAGCCCCAGGGCTCGGGGGAGCCTGGGAGCGCGCCCGGCCTCAGCAGCCTGACGGTCAAGCCGAGCGCCTTAGCCGGACGGGTGGCCGATCTCGACAAGATCAAGCGGACCATCCACGAGCGGCTGCTGACCTCGATGGGTGTCGACGTCGACAGCCGGCCGGCCGACGTCCGGAAGAAGATCGCCGAACTGGTCGAGGTCTACTGCGAGGAGGCAAAGCTCCGCCTCCCCAAGGTCGATCGGGAAGAGCTGGCCGAGATCATCGGCCACGACGTGCTCGGGCTTGGCCCGCTGGAGCAGCTTCTGGAAGACCCTGAGGTCAGCGAGATCATGGTCAACGGCCCGAAGACGATCTTCATCGAGCGCCGTGGCCGCATCGCGCAGGCGGAGCAGACCTTCCAGGACGAGGTCCAGCTGCGCCGGGTGATCGACCGGATCGTGTCCAGCATCGGGCGCCGGGTCGATGAGTCGCACCCCATGGTGGACGCCCGCCTGGCAGACGGCTCCCGCGTCAACATCGTAATCGCGCCGCTGGCGGTGTCGGGATCGAGCGTCACCATCCGGAAGTTCTCGCGGGTGCCCTACCGGGTCGACGACCTGGTCACCTTCGGGACGCTGAACCACGAGATGGCGAACTTCATCCGGGCCTGCGTCCGCTCACGGGTCAGCCTGGTGGTCAGCGGCGGCACCGGCTCCGGAAAGACGACGACCCTCAACGTGCTCTCGAACTTCATCCCGGACAACGAACGGATTGTCACGGTCGAGGACACGGCGGAGCTCCAGCTGCGCCACCGTAACCTGGTCGCGCTCGAGGGTCGCAGCGCCAACGTGGAAGGCAAGGGCCTGGTCAGCATCCGCGACCTGGTGGTGAATGCTCTCCGGATGCGTCCCGATCGCATCATCGTCGGCGAGTGCCGGTCGGGGGAGACGCTGGACATGCTGCAGGCCATGAACACCGGCCACGACGGCAGCATGACCACCGTACACGCGAACAGTCCGAAGGACGCGATCAACCGGATCGAGACCATGGTGATCATGAGCAGCTCGGACATGCCCCTCCAGGCGATCCGGGAGCAAATCGTGGGCGGCATTACCCTCCTGGTCCACCAAGCGCGGCTGCGCGATGGCCGCCGCTGCGTGACGCACATCTCGGAGATCACCGGCATCGAATCGGGCCGGGTCATCGTCCAGGACATCTGTCGCTTCGAGCAGACCGGACTGGACGCCGAAGGCAACGTGCTGGGCACATTCCGGTTCACGGGCGTGGTCCCCAAGCTCTTGCCCTCGCTCAAGGCCAACGGCGAAGAAATCCCCCTCGAGACATTCGGTCGGAGCGGCCTGCAGGTCATCGAGGGCCGCCGCCCACCGGTGTCGTCCGCGGTGCCCGAAGCCGCCCAGGAGTAGCGAATGCCGGGTGGTTTTTTCCCGTGGCGGCGGAAGCCGGCGCCCGGACCGCCAGTGTCGCCGCCCAAGGCGTCGTCGCGGGTGGCCCCCTCTGAGGAACTCTCGCAACTGCAGGCCCAGCTGAAAGTCGCCCAGGCCGGGCGTCGCCAGGTGCGCCAGGAGCTAGACACCCTGACCAGGGCCAAGCGCGAATCCGAGCAGGCGCTGGCCGGCAGCCAGCAGAAGGTCACCGGCTTGCAGGCCGAGGTCGAACGGCTGACCGACGTCACCAAGAGCCTCGAATCGCAGCTGGCGGCCAGCCACGCCTCCTTCGTCGAGCACGCCGCCCGAGTCCAGGAGCTGGAAGGCCTGATTCCGCAGCACGCCACCCTGCGGGCGGCCTATGAAGCGGTGGACCGCGAGCGACAGTCGCTGAGCCGGCGAGTGGCCGATCTAGCCGGCAGCCGGGACGGGCTGCAGGCGGAGCGTGACCGGTTGGCTGCCGAGGTGGCGTCCGCTCATGCCACGCTGGCCGCCCGGGACACGCAGATTGCGGCCCTGGCGAGTGCCGAGGACCAGTGGAAGCAAATGATCGCCCAACTCACCCAGGAGACCGCCAACCAGAAGACCAACCTGGCCGGTATGCAGGCCAAGCTGGCGCGTCTGTCGGCGCTGGAGGCCGAGCATGCGCGGCTGAAAATCGAATACGACGCGGTCGATGCCCGCTGCGACGTGGCGCGAGCCCAACTGGCCGAGGTAGAGCACGCGCTGGAGAACTCCCAGGCGACCATCAAGGCCGCCCAGCGCCTGTCCACCGCGGTCGAGTGGCGGGCCGCCCTGGATAGCATCCTGGATGCCGCCTCGGAGCTGGTGCGCTTTGAGCGCGGCACCTTGGCGCTGGCGGACAGCGTGCAGGAGACCCTGAAGATCGAAGCCGCCCGCAACAGTCCGATCGACGTCAGCCAGATGTCGCGCTTCAAGGTCGGGGAGGGGATTGCCGGGTGGGCGCTGTCGCATCGCCAGCCGGTGTTGGTGCGCGACAGCCGCAACGATCCGCGCTTCAAGGCCAGCGATCCCTCGCACCAACCGCGGTCGTTCATCGCCGTCCCGCTGCTGGAGGGCAACGATGGTCTCGGAGTCCTGACGCTGGTCCGCTCGGCCAATGACCCGTTTACCGACGAAGACCTGAAGAACCTGGCCCGAGTTGGAAGCGACGCCGCCCGCGCGTTGACCAACGCCCGGCTTGTCGACTTCCTCAAGCAGCGCCAGGCTGAGCTGACGACCCTGGTCCGAAAGACCGGCGACCTCTTCGCGGCGACCGAAGTCAAAGATGCGGTGGCCATCATCTGCCGCAGCGCGTGCGAACTGGCCGGCGGCAGCGCCGCGCTGGTGGCGTTGCAGGACAGCAAGGGCCAGCTGGAGGTCATCGGCTCCCAGAACATTCCCGCCGAGGTCCTCCGGGACCGAATCGCCTGGAGCCAGCCGGCGGCCCTGGACGTCATCCGCTCCGGCCAGCCGTGGGTGGCGGCCATGAAGGAGATCCTGCCGGCCGGCCTGTTCGAACGAGCCGAGGCCGCTGGGATGCGCCTTTTGGCATCGATCCCGTGCATGACCGCGCCGGCCACCCCGTCCGCCGAGACCGAACTCCTGCTCCGGGCGGAGCCCGGCGGCGACCCCGAGCAGCAAACAGCCATCCTCGGGGTCATTCATGTCTACCGGAGCACGCTCGACCCGTTCTCCCCCGCCCAGCTCGAACAGCTCCAGCGGTTTGCGGATCAGGCCGCCGCGGCGCTCAAGCTGGTCCGCCGGGAGGAACGGATCAGGACCCAGCTGCAGACCACCGCCTCCGTCAACACCCGGCTCATGGGGCGCGAACGCTACATCCAGCAGCTCCAGTTCCGGATCGCGGAGCTGGAACGGGAGCTCGGGAGGTACAGGGCGGCATGAACGGTTTCAAATGGTGGTCGCCTCGCCGGCGTCGGCTCGAGTCGCGCCTGGCATTCGTGAAGGCGTTGGACCGCGAAGTGAACCGGGCCGGCCGCGGCCATCACGCGCTGGCGCTGCTGATGCTGGAGCTCCAGCCGATCTCGCATGGCACCCTGGAGTCCAACCGCCGGGTGGCTCGGGAGGCGGTTGCGCATGTGGGGGCGCGGCTCATGGATCAGACCTTTGACCTGGGAGATGGACTGCTGGCGCTTCTGTGCCCATACGCCACCGCTTATGGCGCGGAGAACACGATCGCGGCCCGGCTGCGGGCGGGCCTGACGAGAACGGACGCCGGGCCGGTCAGCGTCAGCGTGGGCATCGCGGCCTACCCCGCCGATGCCAGCCATGCCCGCGACCTGGAAGGGCGGGCGCGCGCTGCCTGGGCCGCCGCCCGGCAACGCGGCGGGGGCGTCGTCGCCTGGCACGAGCTACGGGCCACGTCCAGCCGGCCTGAGGATGCCTGGCTCTCGCTGGCGCTGGGTGACCTGCGCATGTTCGAGTCGATTCGCGCCTACCTGGAGGACGGCAGCCGGGTGGGCGAGATGTCGGAGCGTCAGCGCGTGGGCGAGCGGCTGGCGGGCGCCCTGGCCCTGACCGAGGTCGAGCGCCACGCCCTGCAGGCGGCGCTGCTCCTTTACGACCTCGGCCGGATCGGGGTCCTGG
>DASPZT010000026.1:0-6393 GCA_035636135.1 Candidatus Limnocylindria bacterium
GGAAGACGTGGGTGGCGCCGATGATGAGGAAACAGAGCACCAGCCCCAGGTTCGACGGGTTGTAGAGGTGGCGGCCTCCCCACCGGATCACGTACTTCGACAGGATCCCGACCAGCGAGGCCAGTACAAAGAACTCGATTCCGTTGAGGCTCCACCAGTCTCCGTGGTGGGTGCCGTTGGCCCGCAGGATGAAGGCCGTGCTGTTGCCGGTCAGGATGGCGCTGGCCGGCCAGACCAGCACATGCTGCTGCCGGTAAGTGATCGCGACCTCGACCACGGCGCAGACACCGATGGAGACCAGGATCTGGGCGATAGAAAGCTTGAAGCCCAAGCCGACCTGGCCCAGCACCTGGAGGGCGATGATGACGACGGCCAGCCGAAGGCGGGGATCGCTCGGGCTGGGCAAGATCAGCGGGGTTCCACGCACTTCAAGCCCGAGTATGGGACGGCCCGCTAGAAAAGAGAAACCCCGGCCGCACCGGCCGGGGTCCTGGAGCCGCGTGACGGCTTCTAGTTGACGTTAATGCTTCCCTGCATCCAGGGGTGGATTACGCACATGTAGAGGAGCGTAGTTCCCGCAGGAGCTGTGATGCTGGCCGTGACTGTCTGCAAGCTGGGAGGTCCAACGCCCGGAGGCGGGATCAAGAACGAGTCTCCGACCGTGCTTAGCTGGCCATTGACCGCGTTCCCGCAGGACGGGTTAATTTCCGGCGGCGGCCCGCCGTTCCCAAAACCGCCCGGGAAGTGGCACTGGAGGATCGGCGCGCAGACTGTTCCCGGCGCCCCGCACATGAACACCTCGCCAACGGTGGCCGGCTGGCTGGGGACGATCGAGATCGTATGCCCGTCCGTCGTCGCGTTCTGCCAGGTCACCGTGTCCCCACTCTTTACGGAAAGCGGCCCGGGGGAGAAGCGAAAATCGGCGTTGATCAGCGCATTGGGAACGAAGTGTTCGGTCCCCATGATCGTCACGTTCCTGGCTACGTCGGCGCTGCTCAGCACGACCGACGTAGTTAGAGCCACGAGTGCCGACGCGGTCAGAACCAAGAGCCTTCTCATATGTTTCCCTCTCCTGCTGTTTAGATCGCGGATCGAACCATTCGAGCGCGATTCAGTCGTCCGCTGACTTCCGGACTCCCACCTCCTCCCTAGACCGGCCTCGCCGAGCCAGTCAGCTCCGTCGGCAGTTTACCCTCCGTCCACAGAGGACGCAACAGGGAGTAACAAGAACCCAGTCGGAACCCATCCGTCGCGTGTTTAATTGAGTTCGGATGAGTCCAAGGACCCGGCTTCAGTCGGAGGCAGCGGCAAAGGAAGACAGGCAGCACGAGCTGGTCCTGGCTGCCTTCAACCAGATTGCGGCACGGGGCTTCGAGGGACTCCGCACCCGGGAGGTGGCCGCCGAGGTGGGCCTCAACATTGCCACCCTTCACTACTACTTTCCGACCAAGGAGGCCTTGATCCGGGGCGTGGTCGAGGAGGCAATGCGCCGTTTCCGGTTGACCCTGGAGCCGCACGGCTCGCCGGCCGACCAGCTGCGCACGCACTTGCGGGCCGTCCGCCAGTTGCTCCGCACCGACCCCAAGTTGCGCGCAGTCATGGGCGAGCTGGCCCTTCGATCGGCGCGCGACCAGGCGATCGCCGGCATCTTGCGCGGGACGAACGACGCTTGGTACAAGACGCTGCGGGGGCTCCTTCGGAGGGCGGCCAAAGGGGGCCATCTCCGACCCGATCTCGACACCGACGACGTAGCCGCGCTGATCGTCGCCGCCCTGGCCAGCATGATGCTGCCTACCGTGTCGTCGGGCGACCGGATTGACCAGACCTTCCGGCAACTGGAGCGGATGCTGGGTCTGTCTGGGCACGCCGTCTCGGCCTGAGTTCGAGCTAGCCCGCGACCCGAGACGCCCCACCCTGACCCTCCCCCCTCGCCTGAGGGGAGGGAGACATTCACACTGCCAGGCTGGAATAATTGCCTCCAGCAACTGATTGATGGGAGTAGTACGCTGAGTCAATCAGGTGATTGAATACCGACCGGGAGGTTGAGCATGGCCACTCAGACGCAACCCATGTCCCAGGGCGGGTGCGCCGCCAGCGGTCGTGACCACGCCCCGATAATAGTTCCCCTTTTGAACCCGATTGTTCGCCGCCTCATGAGGGTAGGCGTCCCCCTCGGCCCCAACGCCCTGCTCAGCGTCCGGGGGCGCAAAACGGGCCAGCTCCGGACTACGCCGATCGCCGTGGTTGAAATCGGTGGGCGCCGGTGGGTGCAGAGCCCGTATGGCGAGGTCAACTGGGTGCGAAACCTGCGCGCGTCTGGCGACGGGATTCTGACGATGGGTCGGCGCCAGGAGCCGGTCACGGCGGTCTCCCTCACACCGGAACAAACAGCGGCTTTCTTTCAGGATGTGCTGGGGCCGTATATCCGGCGCATTCCTCTGGGCACGTTGCTGATCGGGATGCTAGGGGCCCGCGAGATCCTCACCGACCCGGTCGGAGCCGCAAAGCGCCACCCCGTCTTCGAACTCCATCCGCGCGTCGCGGACGTAGAGGCGACCGACACCTCAGCGGTCTAACCAGTCAGCTGTTCTCGTCGTAGGCGCGGCGAAGCCAGGTGATGTCCTCGTCATCAACCTCCTCAGGCGCGCTCAGCGGGATGCGGGCCGTGACCTGGCTGTTGCCCATGCTCGACGCCCGGGCGAGCCGGCCCACCGGCCTGGGCTTGGCCAGCCGAAGTCCGAGATCGACCCGTCGCTTGGTGGTGGGCTGGACGGTGGCAAACGTTCGCCGGGGTGTCAGCAGCGAGACATATCCTTTGCGCGCCTGCAACGTGACCTTGCCCAGCCGTGGCAGGTGGGCCACGATCACGTCGAGGATCAGGCGGAGGGCCGGCCGGTCCGCATACTGGCCGTCGATCAGCTCGTCGGCGCTGGCGAGGAGGAATTCGGGATAGCCGAACGTCTCCATGACCAGCAGCTGCTGCGAATAGCCGGTCACGTCCTGCTCGGCGAGCCAGGATCGCAGGCTGGCCTCGTCAGCGAGGTGCTGACGCCGGATCCGGGCCTTCCAGGCGGCCACGTTCGCCCCGGTCCGCCGCTGGAGCAGGTCGGCAATCGACTGCTGGTGTTCCTGCCACGAGCGTCTCCCCCGAGTCTTAGCCGGCATCTCCCTCACCTCCTTCAGGCGAGCTTGTAGCCAAACCGACGCAGCAGCGCCTTCCGCTCCCCGATGTCGGCATCGCTTTCGATCGCCTTGGTACGCATCCCATCGACCACGCCCAGGACGCCTCGGCCCTGCGCCGTCTCGGCCAGGATCACTTCGACGGGGTTGGCGGTCGCGCAATAGATCTGGCAGACTTCCGGCACCGCGCGGACGGCCGGCAGCACATTAATCGGAAAGGCGTTGCGCAGCAGGATCAAGAAGGCGTGCCCGGCTCCAACCTCCAGCATGGTGTTGCGGGCCAGCTCGGTGAGCTCAGGATCGGTGCCGCTCCAACGGACCAGGGCCGGTCCAGATGATTCGCAGAAGGCCAGCCCGAACTTGATCCCCGGCACCGTCCCCACCAGGGCCTCATGCAGGTCCTCGACCGTCTTGATGAAGTGGCTCTGGCCCAGAATCAGGTTGACGTCGTCGGGTTTGACAATCGGGACGACCTTCAGCTCCATGGGAGGAAGTTACCAGTTCCAGGGGCAGGGGACGTGGAGAACTCCACCCTGAGCCTCCCCCTCAGGGAGGGAAAAATATGGAAGTCAATACGGCCTTCACCTCGCCGGGAAGGACATCCTTATGATCAAAGGATGGATGAACCGGCGCTCATCCGGTGCCCTGTTTGCGGGAAGCAGAATCGGCTGCGGCCGGCGGCCAAAGGGGCGCCACATTGCGGAGCCTGCGGGGCGCCGCTCCCCTGGGTCACCGAAAGCAGCGAGGCGGACTTCCCCGCCGTTATTGAGCAGAGCGATCTGCCGGTGCTGGTTGACTTCTGGGCGCCCTGGTGCGCGCCGTGCCGGGTCGTTTCGCCGATCGTCGAGCGAATCGGGCGGGACCTGCGCGGTCGGTTGAAAGTCGTGAAGGTGAACAGCGACACGGCTCCCACCCTGTCCACCCGCTACAACATCCGCGCGATTCCTACCCTCATGCTGTTCGATCATGGCCGGGTGGTGGACCGGGTCACCGGTGCCCTGGGCCCCGGTGCTCTGCGGGCCTGGGTGCAGGAGTGGCTGCCCGCTAAGCCGGCCGGCCGCGCGGCCGGCGGCGGTCAGGGGTAAGCGGCCGAGCTCCGGCGGTTGCGCCTGACCGATGTAGGATCACCGCTCCAAGCAGGATCATCACCAGCACGACCACCACGGCGGTCTGCGGCTCGGCACACCCCGCATCCCGATCTGGTTCGCGCTGGATCCGTGCTTAGGCAGCGGGCAGCGCGAGGAGATCGGGATCGACCCAGGCAGCGCGCGCCGCGGGGCTCATCAGCCTCTCGAGGCTCCAGTGACGGAAGGGCAGCGCCTTGTCGAGAACTATTGGAAAGGCGCCCAGGAAATCCTCGAATGAGCTGATCTCAGGTCGGGCCCGCATGGCGTGGTCGACCAGCCAGATCCAGAATCGCGTCATCGTCTCGTGGTATTTGGGGGCATGCCCGTGCGCACCCGCGAAATGCTGGATCCCGGACACGATCGCTTCCGTGCCTGCCTCCAGGCCGAGTCGGCGAAGCATGAGCCAGGTCATCCGAAGATGGTCGCGGTGATGGAACTGCTCATTGGCCAGTGTCGCGGTCGTGAAGGCGTGCAGAAACTCATCGTCTGTCATGGTGTCCTCCGGAGGTCGGGCGATGGCTGTCAGCCCGGAATGGGGTAAGCGCGTAATCCTACCACCCGGACCCTCCCTCGCACGGGTCCGAGTGAAGGCGGAATCCTTTGAGGGTAAGATCTACCGCAGCGACGACATCATGCCAATGGAGAACCGCTTGACCAGAAGCTGCCTGAGCGGCGCCGTCACCTAGAGTGTTCTCACGCCCGATGCTGGCTTTGCTGATTTTCGTGGCGATCATCCTCGCCGGGATGTATTTCATCTTGCCGGTGTTCAACATCAAGGTCCCGCTACCTTGAGCCGGTCGATCTGGAGTACGCTCCTGTCGACGTGGGTGCCACGCAGCACTGGAAAGACGAGCCGGACGACCACGACTATCCGGCAGCCGAAAACTATCTGAGCCTACTCATGTCGGCGCAGGCCGCCAAGCTCGCCGTCCGCCGGCTGCGCAGGGCGCCGCTCGTGCATCGCAAAGCCAAAGACCTGCTGCGCGCGAGCCGCCTGCCGGTTCTCGCGCCGGACAACCTCCATGTGGCCAGGGACCTCAAGAAGATCTCGTCTGGCCAGCAGCTCTCGCCGGTGCTGTTCCTGCGGGGACGACTGGCCGCCGACATCCCGCTGACGGTCGCCGACGGCTACCACCGGACTTGCGCCAGCCATCACGTCGATGAAGACGCCGATATCCCCTGCCGGATCGTGGACGCGGCCAGGCGATGATGTCGCAGACCCAGGCACACATCCGCGCGGAATACCCCCACTCCTCCCCCTCCCCGCAAGGGGGAGGGAGATTCTTTAGATCGTTCACAGTGTCTGGTTGAAGACCTATACCCCCCGGGTGCTGGCTGTTTTCGTGCTGTTGATCGTGGCAACCGTCCTCGCCGGGCTGGCGATCAGGGCGTGGGCGCCCGCCTTCGACTTGCAGGCGATCCAGGCTGTGGCGGCCCACCGCACCGCGGGCTTGACGCGACTGACCTCGGTCCTGACAGCCCTGGGCTCCCTGGTGATCCTTTCCCCGCTGGCAGCTATCGCCGCCGCGCTCCTCTGGCGCTGGGATCGACACCGCGACGCCCTCGTACTGGTTACCGTCGTGGTGGGGTCGGCGCTCCTGGCGACCCTAACGAAGGTCATCGTCGCCCGCCCCCGGCCGCCGGTCGAGCACCTGACCGAAGTCTCCTCCCACAGCTTTCCGTCCGAGCACGCGGTCCAGGGTGCCGCCATCTGCCTGGCCATGGCCCTCCTGCTGGGCAGGACCCGGCCAGCCGTCGTGCGTCGGATCCTGGTTGGGATCGCGATCGTCGTCGCCCTGGTGGTCGCGGGCTCTCGCGTCTATCTCGGCGTCCACTACCCGACGGATGTCGCAGCCGGCCTCATAGTCGGCTGGGTCTGGAGCTGGCTCCTCGTGGGCCAGGCTCAGATGGATGAGAGGCGCGTAATGAAATCGACAGGAAGCGGCTGACAAGCTGAACACATGCCACCAAAGACGCGCCTGATCGCGGGCCTGGGCGGCCTGGCGGTGCTGGGGGTCCTCGCCTTTGCCGGCGCCTACTTTTTTGTCCTTGGAGGAAGCGCACCCCGCCAGCTGACCATCCAACC
>DASPZT010000027.1:0-2252 GCA_035636135.1 Candidatus Limnocylindria bacterium
CGATCGGGGCCCAGGCGAGCTGGGAGCTCGACTTCTGGGGACGGATCCGGCGCGGGATCCAATCGGCCGACGCCAGCCTGCTCGCGACCCTCGCGGACTACGACAACACGCTCGTCACGCTGACCGCGGACGTGGCCAACACCTACATCGCGCTCCGGACCGCCGAGGGGCGCATCCGCATCGCCCAGGAGAACATCGACATCCAGCAGCAGACCCTGCAGATCGTCGAGGCCCGGTTCAATTACGGCACCGTGACCCAGCTCGACGTGGAGCAGGCCCGGACCGTGCTCCTGAACACCCAGGCGACGCTGCCGACCCTCGAGACGCAGCGACGCCAGGCGCGGGATGCTCTCAGCGTGCTGCTCGGCATGCCCCCGAACGACCTCGGCGATCTGCTGGAGGGTGCGTCCGCAATCCCGGTCTCGCCGCCACAGGTCATCGTGGGCATCCCGGCCGATCTGCTGCGCCGCCGGCCGGACATCCGGAGCGCCGAGCTGCAGGCGGTCGCGCAGTCGGCTCAGATCGGAGTGGCCAAGGCCGAGCTCTTCCCCGCCTTCTCCCTGATCGGCAACCTGGTCCTGCTCTCGACCGATCTGGGGACGTTCCGGCTCAGTGACATGTTCCGCTGGGGCAGCCGCCAGGTCCAGATCGGTCCCTCCGTGCAGTGGAACATCCTCAACTACGGCCAGATCACCAACAACGTCCGCGTGCAGGACGCGAACTTCCAGCAGCTGCTCTTGGCCTATCAGCGGGCGGTGCTCTCGGCCCAGCAGGACGTGGAGGACAACCTGGTGTCGTTCCTCCGCGCCCAGGACCGCGCCGATTTCCTGGCCAAGTCCGTCACCTCCAGCCGGACCGCGGTCTCTCTCGCCGTCTTGCGGTACCGGGAAGGCATAACGGACTTCACCACAGTCCTTACGGCCCAGCAGGCGCTCCTGAGCCAGCAGGACAACCTGGCCACAACGCTCGGCAACATCTCGACGAGCCTCGTCGGGGTGTACCGGGCGCTAGGAGGCGGCTGGGAGATCCGGGAGGGTGACGACATCGTGCCGGCCGAGATCAAGGCGGAAATGCGACGGCGCACGAACTGGGGCGACCTGCTGGCCCCCACGACCTACAACCTGCCGGCCTCCCGTGAGCCGCGGTCGACGCCCCGGTTTCCGGATTGGTGACCACATGGAAGGGTCGGAGCCAGATGATGGCCTACGGAGGAGCCACCGCCGTTCGTCGAATCGGACGCGTCGCCGCCTGGATCACGGTGTCCATGCTCCTGGCCCTGCAGGCCGGCTGTAAGGAGCAGCCCAAGCCGCAACCGCCGCCGCCGCCGAAGGTGACCGTCGCTCAGCCCGTGCAGCAGGCGGTGACGGACAATCTGGACCTCACCGGGAATACCCAGGCCATCTACACGGTCCAGCTGGTCGCTCGGGTGGTGGGGTATCTCGAGAAGGTCCTCTTCCAGGACGGGCAGCGGGTCAAGAAGGGCCAGCCGCTCTTCGTCATCCAGCAGAACACGTACAAGGACAACCTCCGGCAGGCCGAGGCCGCCATCCTGCAGTACCGGGCCCAGCTGCAGTGGACCGAATCCCAGCTGACCCGCTACTCCAACCTGATCCAGCAGAACGCGGCCGCCAGATCCGACGTCGAAAACTGGGTCTTCCAGCGGGACACCGCGGCCGCCAACCTCCGGGCCGCCGAGGCCCAGCGAGACCTGGCCCAGCTCAACTTGGACTACACCCTGGTCACCGCCCCGTTCGACGGCCGGATGGATCGACGGCTGGTGGACCCCGGCAATCTCGTCGGATCGGGAAACAACAGTACAGTCCTGGCCCAGATCAACCAGATCGACCCGATCTACGTCTACTTCAACATCAGCGATCTGGACCTGGCGTGGTTGCTCAAGGTCACGCGCGGGATCCCCGGCCCCACGGACGGGCGGAAGTGGCCGGTCCACGCCGGGCTGCCGAATGAGGACGGCTATCCCCACCAGGGCTACCTCGACTTCGCCGCCATCAACCTGGCGACCACCACCGGCACCCTGCTGATGCGGGGCGTCCTGCCCAACGCGGACGGCAAGATCCTGCCGGGCCTCTACACCCGGGTGCGCGTGCCGCTCGCGCAGCGCAGCGCCCTGCTGGTTCCCGAGGTCGCGGTCGGGCACGACCAGCAGGGCGACTATCTGCTGGTGGTGAACGACAAGAACGTGGTGGAGCGCCGCCCCGTCACGACCGGTGCCGCGGTGGAGAGCCGGCGGG
>DASPZT010000028.1:0-8784 GCA_035636135.1 Candidatus Limnocylindria bacterium
AGAGCAGGTCGACGCCAGCCGGAGGTTGCCCGTAGTCCTGCGGTAAGGGTTTGACAGCGACTGGTGACGTCGTCGCTATGGGCGAGGCGGCGGCACTTGGCGTCGGCGACAGAACCCCCTGCGAGGGGATCCGGGTTCCACCGCAGGCGCTCATAGCCACCAGGAGGGCAGGCAGCCATGAGACCGCTGGCCAGCGGCGTGCGGATCCCATCGAACGAGTCAACGGGTGGCGCGAGTCAGGCGTTACGAGTCTGCTAACCGATTGTCCCTCCCCCTCAGGGGGAGGGTCGGGGTGGGGGTGTCCTGGGCTACCCAACCCGCCAGTAGCGGCCACCTTTGCGCCCCAGGAATTCGTAGTCGACCAGGGCGCGCCGCAGCTGGCAGTAGTCTGGCCAGATCCCCCGCAGCTCTCGATCGACCTCCTCCTCGGGGAGGCGCTTCCCCAGGGGAAAGATCCTGGCCACCTCGGCGAGTACCATCCGGCGGCGCCCATCGCGGGCCGGCCAGCACAGGATTCGGCCGTCCTGCCAGAACGGCCGGATCTGGCGGGCCACCTCGGCGGGATCCAGCTTCATCGCACGCATCTGTGACCATTCTGGCAGGGCTCCCTCGTTACACTTCCAGCATGCTGCTGGCCATCGATGTGGGCAATGACGGGATCAAGTTCGGCGTCTTCGATGGGGACCGCCGGCTTCACGACTGGCGCATTCCCACCCGCCTGGACAGCACGGCGGACGAACTTGGCCTGGTCTTCACCCAGCTGATGCGGGAGGCCGACATCGATGCCGCGGCGATCCGCGGCGCGGCCGTCTCCAGCGTCGTCCCTCCCCTCAATGCCCGCCTGGCCGAGGCGGTGCGGCGCTCCTTCCACTGCGAGCCGCTGATGGTCATGCCGGGCGTCAAGACCGGGCTCAAGATCCGCTACGAGGACCCCCGTGAGGTGGGTGCCGACCGGATCGTGGCGTCCCTGGCAGCGTTTCGGAAGTATGGCGGTCCGCTCATCATCATCGACTTCGGTACCGGGACGACCTACGATGCCGTGTCGCGCGATGGGGAATACCTGGGTGGCGCCATCGCACCCGGCGTCCAGATCTCAATCGACGCCCTGGTCCAGCACGGCGCCCGCCTCTTTCGGGTCGAGCTCAAGCCACCGCCGTCGGTCATCGGCCGCACCACCGGCGAAAGCCTCCAGGCCGGGATCATTTACGGCTTTGTGGCCCAGGTGGAGGGGATGGTGGCCCGCCTGCGGCGGGAGCTGGGAGACGACGCTCGGGTGATCGCCACCGGTGGCATGGCCAGCGTGATTGCGCCGGAAACGACGATCATCGAGGAAGTGGACGACGGACTGATGCTCGATGGCTTGCGCCTGGTCTATGAGCTCAATGCGCCGCGCGCACAGGTGGGCGACTGACCATGTTGGTCGGTCCCTACCGACTGCGGTCCCCGGTCTACGTGGCCCCCATGGCCGGGGTCACCGATGCCCCATTCCGCCGGCTGGCTGCCGAGTTCGGCGCCGGGCTGGCCTGCACTGAGATGATCAGCAGCGAGGCGCTGGTGCGCCGCAACCCGGAGTCGTTCCGGTTGATGGACCTGCGCTGGGACCAGCGGCCGGTGTCCGTCCAGCTAATGGGCGGCAGCCCCGAGGTGATGGCCGAGGCCGCCCGGATGGCGGAGGCGCATGGCGCGGACATCGTGGATATCAACATGGGTTGCCCGGTGCCCAAAGTGGTCAAGACCTCCGGTGGCGCGTCGCTCCTGCGCGAGCCCGATCGGGCTGCTCGAGTGGCCGCGGCGGTGGTCGCCGCCGTCCGGGTCCCGGTTACGACCAAGATCCGGCTGGGCTGGGACTTCGAGTCGCGCAACTACCTGCAGATGGCTCGCCTCCTGGAAGCCGCGGGGGTGTCGGCGCTGGCGGTCCATGGCCGCACCCGGAGTCAGGCCTACGATCCGTGGGCCGACTGGGAGGCCATCGGTCAGGTCAAAGCGGTCGTGCGCATCCCGGTGGCCGGGAGCGGCGACCTGCGGCGCGATGTGGACGCCGCCGCGCGCAAGGCGCAGACCTCCGTGGATGCGGTCATGCTGGGTCGCGGCATCCTCGGCAACCTCTGGTTGATCCGGCAGACGGTGGTCCACCTGCAGACCGGTGACCGTCTTCCCGATCTCTCGTGGGCGGAGCGGATCGCGCTGGTGCGCCGCCATTGTGACCTGGTGCTCGAGTACTACGGGCCGGAGCGGGGCTCCCGGCTGCTGCGAAAGTTCGTGGCTTGGGGATTGAAAGGGTTCAAAGGGGCGCCCCGGCTGCGCGAGATGGTCAACACCCTGACCGGCCCGGAGCAGGTGGAGGTGGTGCTCGACGAGGCCTTGCGGACCGACCCGGGCTTGCTGACCACGGCGGACGAGGAAGAGCCGGTCGCCGAGTCCTGCGAGGCCGTCGCCTAGAGCGGCCCAGCGAACTTTTCGCCTCGGACTCCGTCTTACGGGTCATGCGCCCTGCTCTCGCCGCCCTGATGACCAGCCTGCTCCTCTGCGCTTGCGGCCAGGCCTTGGCCGATCCCGGACCCAGCGTCGAACCGGGTCACTTGACCCTGGTCGCCGTTCCCGACCGGCTGAGCCCGGGGGGTACCGTGCACGCCACGGTCACGGTGACCGGACCTACCGAATACGAGGCCGGCTGCGTGCAAACCGTTCAACTCTGGGTGCTTGACAGCCAGAAGCAGCGGGCCTGGACCGAGCCCGCCCCCGAGGTGACCTGCATGGCCATCATCAACAAGCAGCTCGCGGCGGGCCAGACCGCCACCTTCCAGGTCGACTGGCCGGTGGCTGCCAGGCTTCACCCCGGCCGCTATACAATCCACGGCCTGTTCCTGTACACCCTCCCGATGGGAGCCGCCACCCGCGTTTCAGAGAACCTGCCGCCGGCCTTGGTGACTCTGCAATAGGGCGGCTTCCCCGGCCGTAGCCGGCCGGCACGCCGCCGGGAATCCCGTATAATACGGCGGCTTTTCCGCGACTTGACGAGGGTCGGCGCGGAGCTGGAGAGAACCCATGGAGAATGAGAAACCTGTCTTTCTGACCCAGGAGGGCTTCAACCGGCTGCAGGAGGAGCTGAACTTCCTGCGCAACAAGCGCCGCCCGGAAGTGGCGGAGCGCATCCGCCAGGCCAAGGAATTCGGCGACATCAACGAGAACGCCGAGTACGACGACGCCAAGAACGAGCAGGGTTTCGTGGAGGGCCGTATCCTCCTGCTGGAGAAGCTGCTCCGCAACGCCACCATCATCGACGAGCACCACTCGGCCGGCGTCGTGGACGTGGGCTCTACCGTCAAGGTCCACGACGAGTATGGGGACGAGGCCTTCACCATCGTCGGCTCGACCGAGGCCGAGCCCAGCAAGGGCCGGATCTCGATGGAGTCCCCGGTAGGCAAGGCCTTGATCGGCAAGCGGGTGGGCGACAACGTCCAGGTGACCACCCCCAGTGGGGTCACCCGGATGCTGATCATCGAGGTCAGGTAACAGAACTCCCTCGGACGGCTGACCTCGTCATCATCGGGGGCGGCGTCATCGGCTGCGCTACCGCCTACTTCGCCCGCCAGGCTGGGCTGCGCACCCTGGTCATCGAGAAGCGGGCGGCGCTGGCGACGCTGACCACGCCGGTCGCCACCGGTGGGTTCCGCCTGCAGTTCGACAACCCGGAGGAGATCGAGCTGGTGCGCGAGAGCGTGGCGTTCTTTGAGCAGCTGGCCCGGCGGCACGATATCGGACTGACCCACCAGGGCTACCTGTTCGTCAGTCGCACCGCTGACGGCCAGCGCCAGCTGCAGACGATGGGCCGGCGGATGATGGGGTGGGGCGTGGACGTCGAGCTGATGGATGGCGAGGACGCCTGCCGGCGCTTCCCGTACCTGGCCCCGGATGTGAACGCCGGGCGCTTTGGCCGCCAGGACGGCTGGCTTGATTCCAGGCGGCTGGCCCTGGCCCTGGCCGCGGAAAGTGGCGCCGACTTCGCCCTCGAGGTCGCGGGAATGGGGTTCCTCCGCCAGGGTGACCGGGTCACCGGGGTGCAGACCACCGCCGGTAAGGTCAGCGCGCCCTGGACTGTGGTGGCCACCGGGCCGCTCTCTGGGCCGCTGCTCGCGACCGTCGGGCTGGACCCTGGTCTGACGACCGTTCGACGCCACAAGCTCATCGTGCCGAACCTGCCGCTGGTCCCCCAGGACGCCCCCATGACCATCGAGGTCGAGACCGGCGCCCACTGGCGCCCGGGGTTACGCGGCGCGTTCGGGCTCTGGACCGCGCCGGCGCCGGCCGAGCCGCCCGCCGAGGACGTGCCCACCAGCGCCGATTTCGCTTTCGGCCTGCTCAATCCGCAGAGCGATCACGCTCTGGCCCGGGTGGCGCCATTCTGGCGAGAGGCGTGGGCCTCCCCCCGGTTGCAATGGTGGCTGCAGGCCGGTCAATACACCTACACACCCGACCGCCGGCCGCTGCTGGGTCCGAGCCGCCTCGAAGGACTGGCCATCAATACCGGATACAGCGGCCACGGCATCATGGGCAGCATTGGGGGTAGTCGACGGGCGGTGGACGCAATCCTCGGACGGCTATCGCCGGACGCCAATCCATTTCGCCCAGACCGGCCGATGGTGCCGCGGGCATTCGATGTCCTGTAGCACCTAAACTTCCCGAAATGGCCGAAGCCCCCTCAGAGCAAGAGGTCAATCGCCGGCGCAAGGTGGAAGCCCTCCGCGCCGCCGGCATCGAGCCCTACCAGAGTCGCTACGAGAAGACGCACACCTGCGCCGAGGCCCTGGCGCTCTTCACCGACCTCGAGAAGCGGAAAGGACCGCAGGCGCGCACCGAGCCGGTGTCCTTGGCGGGCCGCCTGGTCTCTATCCGCGTCATGGGGAAAGCCACCTTCGCCCACATCCAGGATGGGACCGGTCGGCTGCAGCTGCACGTCAAGGTGGACGCGGTCGGCGAGGCGGCCTACCAGCGCTTTGTCGAGCTCGACCTGGGCGACTTCATCGGAGCCCGCGGCCCCCTCTTTCGCACCAAGCGGGGGGAGGTCACCTGCGAGGTCCACGAGGTCGTGCTGCTGGCCAAGGCGCTCCGGCCGCTGCCGGAGAAATACCACGGCCTGAAGGACAAGGAGCTCCGCTATCGCCAGCGGTATCTCGACCTGGTGGCCAACCCGGAGGTCAAGGACATCTTCGTTACGCGGAGCCGGATCATCACCGAGATCCGGAACTTTCTCGCCCAGCGCGACTTCGTCGAGGTGGAGACGCCCGTCCTGCAGGCCATCCCGGGTGGCGGCCTGGCCCGACCGTTCAAGACGTTCCACAACGCCCTGGACATGGAGCTTTACCTGCGCATCGCCCTGGAGCTGCACCTGAAGCGCCTGATCGTGGGTGGCTTCGAGCGTGTCTACGAGATCGGCCACGTCTTCCGCAATGAGGGCGTGGACCGCTGGCACACCCCGGAGTACACGATGCTCGAGGTCTACCAGGCGTATACGGACTGGGAGGGCATGCTGGAGCTGACCGAGAGCCTGGTCGCGCACCTGGCGGAGGTCACCGTCGGCGGGCCATCGTTCACTTACCAGGGCGAGCCGATCGACGCCAGCCGCCCCTACCGACGGCTGGAGATGCTCGATGCCGTCAACCGGGCGGTGGGTGAGGACCTCGGCCGGGCCGACGTGGCTCGGCTACGGGACATCGCCCGGCCCCGCAAGATGGACGTCGACCCCGGTCTCGGCTGGGGCGGCCTGGTCAACCTCCTGTTCGAGGAACTGGTCCAGCCTGGCCTGCTCCAGCCGACTTTCGTCCTCGGGCATCCGGTCGAAGTCTCGCCCCTGGCCCGCCGGCGGGCGGACGATCCGCGACTGACAGACCGCTTCGAGTTGTTCATCGCCCGCACCGAGATCGCCAACGCCTTCTCCGAGATCAACGACCCGATCGACCAGCGCGGCCGATTCGAGGACCAGGCGCGCGCGCGTGCCCAGGGAGCCGACGAATCGCATCCATTCGACGAGGACTTCCTGGTGGCGCTGGAGCATGGCTTTCCGCCAACCGGCGGGATGGGGCTGGGCATCGATCGGCTGACGGCCCTGTTGACAGACCAGCATTCCAACCGGGACGTGATCCTCTTTCCTCACCTGCGGGCGAAGGATGCTGAGCCTTAGCTTTATCCGCGAGAACCCGGACCTCGTCCGGAAGGGGGCCCAGCTCAAGGGCGAGCCGGCGCCGGTTGACCGCATCCTGGAGCTCGACCGGAACCGGCGGGACATCGTGACCCAGGTCGAGCAGTTGAAGGCCGAGCAACGGCGCGGCTCGGCCGCCTCGCGCGGTGCCGACGAGGGAGCCAAAAACGAGCTGCGGGCGATGCGCGAGCGGATCAAGGAGCTGGAAGCGACACTGGGGCCCATCGAGCAGGAGCTGAACCAGCTGCTGCTGGAAGTGCCGAACCCGCCCCATGAGTCGGTCCCGGTCGGCAAGGACGCCTCCGCCAACGTGACCCTGCGCGAATGGGGAGAGCGGAAAGATCGACCGTTCACGGTCCGTCCGCATTACGAGGTCGCCGAGCGCCTCGGCATCATCGACTTCGAGCGCGGCGTGAAGGTCGCCACCTCCCGTTTCTTCTTCCTCAAGGGCGCCGGGGCGCGGCTGGAGCGGGCCCTGCTCAACTTCATGCTCGACCTGCACATCCGGGAACACGGCTACACGGAGATCTTTCCGCCCATGCTGGTCAATCGCGCCGCGATGATCGGCACCACCCAGCTCCCCAAGTTTGCCGACGACTCCTTCGTGATCGAGAAGCGCGATCTGTGGCTGATCCCGACCGCGGAGGTCCCGGTCACCAACATGTACCGCGACGAGGTGGTCGACCCGCAAGTCCTGCCCATCAAGCACGTCGCCTGGTCCACCAATTTCCGCAGCGAAGCCGGCGCCGCCGGCAAGGACACCCGCGGTTACGTCCGGGTGCACCAGTTCAACAAGGTGGAGCTGGTGAAGTGGAGCGAGCCCAGCCGGTCCATGGCCGAGCTGGAATCGCTGGTCGCCAACGCCGAAACGGTCCTGCAGAAGTTAGAGATCCCCTATCGGGTGTTGCTCATGTGCACCGGCGATATGGGGTTTGGCCAGTGGAAGAAATTCGACCTGGAAGCCTGGAGCCCGGGCGAGAGGAGATTCCTGGAGGTTTCGTCGTGTTCCAACTATGGTGACTTCCAGGCGCGCCGGATGAACACGCGGTATCGCGGTAAGGACGGCAAGCTCGAGTTCGTCCACACGCTCAACGGGTCCGGTCTGGCGTTACCGCGCACGGTTGTAGCCATTCTCGAGAACTACCAGAACGCCGACGGCACGGTCACCGTGCCCCCGGCGCTGCGCCCCTATATGGGCGGCTTGGAGGTTATCAAAGGATAATCTCCCTTCCCCCTTGCGGCGAATTTATTAAGTCTCCCTCCCCCTTGCGGGGAGGGTAGGGTGGGGGTATTCCGAGCAATGCCGATGTCTTTGCGACCGCGTGGCTCAGAAGGCAGGGCAAAGATTGATTGTCGTACCGCATTCGTATGA
This sequence comes from Candidatus Limnocylindria bacterium, assembly GCA_035636135.1. Classification (GTDB taxonomy): domain Bacteria; phylum Chloroflexota; class Dormibacteria; order CF-121; family CF-121; genus CF-121. The sequence goes on from DASPZT010000028.1 coordinate 7,569, forward strand.
TTGGAGCGCCGGAGGGATGGCCGAGTGGTCGATGGCGGTGGTCTTGAAAACCACTAAGGTGCAAGCCTTCGGGGGTTCGAATCCCTCTCCCTCCGCGTATACCCACTCCGGTAGGCGGCGGTCATCAGCGCCGTGACCTCGGCCTCGCGATCACGCCGGGGCGTGTAACCCACCACCGCATCGCCCGTCACCTGCAGGGCGTCAAACAGCAGCGCCAGCAACTCATGCCGGGTGCCCGCGTCGCCCGTGTTCCAGGCGTCCAGTAGGCCCGCCAGCTTGATCGTTCGCTTGGGCTGGGCCGCTGCTTTCAGGTCGTCACGCACGGCCTCAAGCCGCTCGCGCTCCCGCAGGTACTCGCCCTCCTCGATGTGGCCCCACATGAACCGTTTGCCCAGCCGGTTCAGCGTCAGTTCGACCTGAGCGACCGCGCCGGGGTTGTGGGCACCCTTCGCTTGGCTGGCGACGGCCTCGGCGAAGCCATCGGGGCGGTGGGCGTCCAGCCGCTTGAACAGATCCGTCGCCCACGGCAACAGAGCTTCCTCTCGCAGGCCCGGCGCCGCGCAGCGATCCGGCGCATCATCGCCCCGGCAGCGGTAGTAGACGCGGGTCGGCGATTCGAGCTTGGCGAAGGCGTGCCGGTGGCGGGGCCCGTCCGCTTCTGCCCGCAGGAAGGCCAGAATCATCTCGTCATGGGTCGCCGACCCGATCAGGCGCATCTGGCACGGGAACGCTACGGAGCTGGGCTCCTCGCCTTGTCAAGCTTTTGCTTCACCCGCTGGACTTCGCGCTCCCACTCCGCTATGTCTTGCCCCGGGAACGGTGCCGCTGCCATCAGGACGTCGGACGCCTTGCGCATCATGACCAGCGCCCGACTCACCCCATTGCGGCCCGCCTCCGATTGGACCCAGGTGTCTGCCCCACCGGGATTCCAGCCATCAAGCTCCTGGGCGATGCGACTGACGTAGACCACCGCCTGAAAGGCCGTCGTCACAGTCATTTGACCGCCGGCATTTAGGAGCGCAGCCAGGCGCACCCGCTCGGCCTCCCAGATGGACACGCTGAGCAGCTTGACCGAGGCCGCGGATAGCGTCTTGGCGACGTCGTCGAGGTTGCCAATGTTCAGCAGCACTTCGGTGAGCACCAGCTGGGCCGCGCCCTCACTCTCGCGCCGGTACCGCTTGCTCTCCGCCCAGATGACAAGGACCGCGCCGACCAG
>DASPZT010000029.1:0-2717 GCA_035636135.1 Candidatus Limnocylindria bacterium
GAGGTCACGCTCGGCGACGCGACGTACCACCGGGAGCTGGTGGCCCAGGCCCTCGATATCTAGGCCGGCACCGTCGCGATGAAGAGCCCATGGAATCCCAGGTCGACGAGCGTGGCCGGGGAGTCGAGCGATACATAGCTGAGATTGCCGTTGGGCCCCTCGCCAATCACAGCCGAAGCGTCGAGCCAACCAAAAAAGGAGACGTGGTCACCCTGGGATTCGACGACCTTGACGTCGGTGCCTTCGCTACCGAGCACCTCCGCCCCGGATCCCTGGGCGAGGACATGCCGCTCATCGGGTGACAGAAACGCGTAGTTGTAGCCGTCGTTCGGTTGAGCCACGAAACGCCAGATCTCGCTTCCGTCCCGGCGCCGCACAATTACATCCGCGCCGATACCAGGCGGGATACAGACAAAATCGCCACTAAATGCGATGTCCTGCACCAGGCAGCTCGTTGGATCCGCAGCCTGATTCAAGACCTGCCCAGTGGCAGCGTTGACCCTGACAACGGGACCACCGAAGTAGTGCCCCGCTCCGCCGGCAGGGCCCAAGCATGCGGAATGAGTGCCATACGGACCCACCCGGTCCCAACCGGCAAGCTCGAGGGTGCATGGATATTGCTTCGAAGGGCCGATTGGCAAATTTTCGTGATAAAGCGATTTGCTATTCCCGCCTGCCGGGGCCGAGAAGACCTCCAGGGTGAAGTCGCCCGAGTAGATCTGCGGCGAACCCGTGCAGGCGGCCCCGCTGGAGGTCATCTGCGGAACGGTCAGCAGCGTGGCCAGGAGCTGTGACCCGTCCGGGCTGACAGCAAAGGACAGCATCTGCTGGCTTGAGGTTGGAAACGTGGCGATGGTCCGCACCCGACCCTGGACCGACAGGCTCCGTATGACGCCAGACCCATCGGCGAAAAAGACTTCACCAGCCGCGACGTAGGCCGAGGTCGGGAGGGCGGTTCCATAGCACCCAATCGGCGGCGGGGATATCGGCGTGAAGGTTGTCTGCGCGCGGGCCAAGCCATCGAGACCGCCGATCACCACGGTATCCGGACGAGCTGCAGCTGTGCTGTGGGCCTCAAGCGCAGCGAACAGAACTCGGGACGATGCTGGCTTTGCCGAGGCGACGGGACTAGCGGAGGCGATCGGGGACGGGGTTGGCGAAGCCGACGCGCGGAGACCAGGGGAGGCGGTCGGGGTCGACGACACTCTTGCCAGCAGCGGGTTGGCTGAGCAGGCGACCGTGAGCAACAAGACCGCAACTACCACAGGGCGCATGAATCTTCAACGTCGAATGCCCAGCGCGGGTTTCGCCGCCGCCGATTCGACCGCTACGACTGGCCGGCGTTATGCGGCCACGAGTCATAGAAGGCCGTGTCGATCGAACCGCTCTCCACGCCAGCGATGTCATAGATGTACGTGTTGCCCGTCAGCGCGGGACCGCCGAATCCGCAAGGGGTGGTGCTCGTGCAGCGCGTTTCGCCGGCATACCAGACGAGGGTCGACGTCAAAAAGCCCGGATTCGCGCGCGGCTCGCTCGTGGCCTGGGCGGCAGGGCCGCCGCCGGTGTCGAGGATGCCGACCACATGATTGCCCTGCGGGTTGAGGGACGCGAAGGCGATGTGGGTGCCGTCGGAGCTGGGCCAGGGACGGATCCACTGCAAGCCGGGATTCACCGTCTGCACCTTGCCTGTCGCCTCCCACACCAGGACCCCGCCTGTGGTCCGGAAATAAAGACGCGCGCCGGTGGCACCCCACGCGGCCATGGTGCCGTCCGCGCGCTGGTAGATCTCCTTCAAATCCGAAGGGCGAACGATCTGGATCGCCGGCGCGCTGGCACCGCCACCTTTCTGCGTGGTGAAGGTCGATTCCACCGCGACGTACTGGCCGTCGGCTGAGAAGCCGACCATGATGTCGTCGTTGTCGAGCGCGACGCCTCGTGCGGGAGTGGTCCCAAGGCTGGCCAGGGCCTTGTCGCCGGCGGCTGACAGCAGATGCCACGTCACCCCAGTGGTGTCAGAAGCCAGATAGGTGAGCTTCTGCCCGTCTGGGCTCCACGCGTAGACCCAGCTCCCGTAGCCTCCGGAGCTCCAGGCGCGTACTAGCGAAGTCGTGCTTTGGTTCAGGTCGACCATGTAGAGGGCCCCTGACGCCCCTAGGTCGCCGCTCGAGGTCACGATGTACGAGACTCGCGCCGAGTTGACAAAGCGGAAATAGGCGCCACCCTGGAAGGTGCAGCGGGTGATCGGGTGCTGGATGTCGGTCACGTCACGGACCACCACGCCCTGGACCCCGTGCAGGGACACCAGCGCCACCTGATGGCCGGCTGGAACCTGCGAGCTGCACACGACCGCCACCGGTGGCGGGCCTGCAGGTCCGCCCGCGGTCGGGCTCGGGAATGGCGGCTGGGAAGGGCGCGCCACCGGCGTGGTCGCCACCGGCGACGGCGACTTCTTCGGCGGGGTGGTGCCGGGGCCGCACGCGACGGCCAGTACGATCACCACCAGCAGGAGCCGCTTCATGCCGCCTGCAATCTTGAGGCCAACGCCGGCTTTCTACCCGCCCGACAGCAGCCGGAACACGACCACGCCAAACAGCGCGCACGCCGGGATCACGATCCCGCGGAACAGAGACCAGTAGCCCGACCAGGCTTCGCGGAGCCTGTCGAGCCGCCGCCCCGAGCCGAAGACGAGTGACCAGTAGATGGGGAGCGCGGCTCCC
>DASPZT010000030.1:0-6683 GCA_035636135.1 Candidatus Limnocylindria bacterium
GCTTCGGCGACAACGGCCTGGTCGGCGTCCTGATCGCGCGCCAGGAGGACGACGCCGCCGTCATCGACACCTGGGCGATGAGTTGCCGCGTCATCGGCCGCACCGTCGAGGCCGAGATGCTCAAGCATCTCTGCCAGGCGACCGTCGCCCGCGGATGCCGCCGCCTGCGGGGAGTCTACGTTCCATCGACCCGCAACCAGCTGGTGAAAGACCTGTTCGCAAACTTTGGCTTCCACCTGGTGGGGGACCAGGACGGAACCACCACCTGGGAGTACGACCTGGTCCGCCAGGGCCCTATCCAGAACGACGTCATCGCCGACTGGGCGAAGGCGGAGCTCGCGCCGGCGGCGTTCGCGGGAGAGCGGGCAGCGGCATTGGCGGAATGACCCCGCGGGTGGTCGGCGTCTTTCCGTTGGAGGCGCGCGCCCGGCGGCGGCGCCTTTTCGACGCCCTCGAGGCGGCCTTCCCGCTGCGTTTCGCGGGCCGCGCCCTGGCGGACGTGGACGGCCTCGACGGCGCGGTATTCGTGGGCGCGTCCCCGCCCGCGAACCCGCCACCCTGCCCCTGGCTCTGTTTCGTGCACGACCGCGTTGCCAGTCCAGCCGGTGCCGGGGTCCAGATTGGAGCCGATCCACTGGTGGATCCGCGGCTGCGGGGCGTCACGTTGACCGATGGCTTGGCCGGCGCCGCCAGGCCGCTCCGTCCGGCTGACTCCGAGCGGGTGCTGGCGACGACGCCTTCCGGCCCGGTCTGGCTCGCCTCGGCGGAGCAACCGCGGCATTACCTGGCCTCGGTCGCCCCAGCTGAGCTGGCTGCGGACGAGCCCTTGCGCGCCCGGCTCCGGGCCGGATCATTCCTGGGGCTGCTGCCGCTGATCCACTTCCTCCGGGAAATCTGTGCGGAGCGGCCCTGGTCCCAGCCACCGCCGCGGGCCTGCTTCATCATCGATGACCCCAACCTGCACGCGCTGACCTACGGATATGTCGACTTCCGCCGGCTGGTGGCCCACGCCGCGCGCGGCGGGTACCACGTGGCCATCGCCAGTACCCCTCTCGACTACGGCTTCGTCCACCGGCGAGCGGGCGCCCTGTTCCGTGAGTGCTCGGGACAGATCTCCCTGGCAATCCACGGCAACAACCACGAGCGCCACGAGCTGGCCCGCGTCCATGACCAGGCGGCCGCGCTGGCGTTGGGTGCCCAGGCCCTCCGCCGCACGAAGCGGCTGGAGCAGCGAACGGGCCTGCGGGTCTCGCGCGTGATGTGCGCGCCGCATGAAGAGTGCAACCAGGTGATGTTGAGAGCGCTCTTGCGCCTCGGCTTCGACGGCCTGGCCAGGGAGCTGATGGCACCGGTCAGCCACGCGGCAGCCAGGGCGGGCGGGGTGCTGGCCGATTGGGAGCCGGCCGAGCTGATCGGCGGCCTCCCCGTGCTGCCCCGATATGGTCTGGGGGCTGACGGGGAGGACCTGGTCTTCCGCTCCTACCTGAACCTGCCGATGCTCGTCTGCCTCCACCACCAGGACCTGGCCGGCGGCCTGGACGTGCTCGACGCCACGGCAGCCCAGGTCAATCGCCTGGGGCCCCATGCATGGATGTCGCTCACCGACATCTGCCGGTCGAATGCCGTCTGGTGGCGGATGGGGAATGCGCTGGTGGTCCGCCCCTACGCTCGACGGGTGGCGTTCCCCGTCGATCCCGACGTGGAGCGGATCGTGGTCGAGGCTCCCCCATCCGAGCCACCGGTCGAACTCCGAATCTCGTGCGGCTCGGCCTCCACCTCCGGACCGGCCGGCGGTGCGTTCGACGTCGCCGGCCTCTTCCCCTCGCTGGTCGAGATTGAAATGTCTTCGGTGGACGTCGTGGATGCCGACGCCGTCCCGGCGCCGCCGCCCCGGGTATGGCCCGTAGTTCGCCGGCTCATGACTGAATCCCGGGACCGGCTGGCGCCGCTCCCGGCGCGACTGGGCTTGGTCCGCGCCTGATAGGGGGCGGAGAAAGGCGTGAGCCCAGCGGCGTCCCGGTCCGCAACGTGACCCAGCCCGTCATCAAGCGCGTCTACTACGCCTATTCATTCAATAGAAAGGCCGCGCTGCCGGCGACTGTCTGAAGCCCCGGCGAGCCGCGCTATAGTCGCGGTGGTGCGCGAAGACTGGACGACGGTCTACGAAACGCATAGCCGGATCGACGCCGACCTGGTCCGGACCACGCTGGAGGGCGCCGGCTTCCAGGTCATGGAGCGGGGCGATGCGGGCGTGTTCGGGAGTGGATCTGCCACTACCTTCGCGGGTTCCATCGCGCTGGCGGTGCCGCCCGAAGACGCCGATGAGGCCCGAACGGTGCTGAAGGACCAGTCGAGATCGGAGGAAGAGCCGGATGGCGGCGGCGGGCCGATCTCGGTCGCCCAGGCAGCCGACGCGGTCCTGGCGTTGCGGGCGGACCAGGCGGTGGCCGGCTGCAAGTACTGCGGCATCCCCACCCTGGACCTGCGCGAAGACGACCTGGAGAGCCGGCAGGTAGTGCTGCTCCGGGCGGCCGGCCTGGGCGTGAACAGCGAGTCGTTCAGCGAATTCGAACCCGGCGAACGGATTTGCACCGAGTGCGCGGGCCACGAGGTCGAGTGCGATCTCTGCGGCCGGCAGGTGGACGCCTTCCTGGACGGCGGGGTATACCGCCGCGTGCATGCCGACGAAGCCTACCTCTGTACGGCCTGTACGGGCCAGCTCGACGACGCTCTGGACAAATCGCGCGACTGGTAGGTCAACGGCAGGCGTCCAACGTCAGCCGTGATACTCGCCTCGGACACGACTACTCTCCGCGATCCGGGCTAGGACTACCTGACCACGCCACAAATAGACAAATCCCATTGTCTGGTTTGCTTTCCGTGACACGATCAGTACTGGAGGTATCCCGCCATGAAGTGCGCAAGGATCCGGCGGATGAAGGTGGCGTGAGCCCTCTGTGTGCCCGGAGTCAGTAAGGAGAAGGCCATGAAAAAGCTGCTCGAATACGACGAATTGACTCGCTGACCGCCGTCGAACTGCCCGATCGCAACGTGGTGACTGTCTGTCTGCTGATCGTCGATGCCAGCGGCAACACCCTGAACGTTCTCTCGTCCAACGACATCGCAACCGCCGTCAACGTCTGTGGACAGCAGATCAACGCCACGGTTCTCTCAATCTTTACCGGCACCGACCAGACGCAGTGGGTGGACTGCCACGCATGGGCCCTGGCCTAGCGGCCGCTGCCGTTTGGTAGGCCAGGGGTGAAAAGGGCGACCGGCCGTAGCCGGCTCCGCCCTTTTGAGCCCATGGGCCCGACCAGGCTGGAGGGACGCCTGCGTAGCATGATCACCAGGACGGATCGAGCCGAGCCGAGCTTGCCGGTATCCGAGCGCCCGGCCCTGGCCCATGATGTCCAGCTGATTGGCGAGATGGCCGACAGCGCCTTCAAGGAGCCACAGTGGCTCATCGAGCGGGATGGCCACTTCATCCAGCTCCCGGAGCTGATCTACCGCACCGCGGAGTTTGCCTACGGTGAACGCACGCCCGACGAGATCGCCGGCCTGGTCACGGGGTCGACCGAGTGGGCGGTCACCGCCGAGCACATTCGAAAGATTGTGGCCGACAAGTTGGTGCCATTGGGCATAGTCAGGCCGGTCGCCGCCAGTGCCTCAGCGGCACCGCTGACCAGGCCGCCCGCATCCTCGCCGCTCCTGCTTCGCATGCGGAGGCAGCTGCTGGGGCCCCGGGTCGTCGAGCCGATCACCCGCGTTCTGCAGCTGCTGTACGCGCCCGTGATCTTGGTGCCACTCCTGATCGCCATCGCCGTCGCGCATAGCTGGCTCTATTTCCACCACGGGCTGGCGGCCAGCATCCGCGACTTCGCCTACGCGCCGGGTGCCGTGGCGCCGTTCGTGGCGCTGCTGATCGCGTCGATGTTCGTCCATGAGCTGGGCCACGCCTCAGCCCTCCGCTACGGTGGGGGCAGGGCCAGAAGCATCGGGGTCGGTCTGTATCTCATCTATCCGGCGTTCTACACGGACACGACCGACTCCTACCGACTGAGACGGTGGGCCCGAGTGCGCACCGACCTCGGCGGTTTCTACTTCCAGCTCATCTTTGCGCTCGCGATCAACCAGCTCTACTTCGTCCTTGGCCAGGAGTGGCTCCTGGCCGCCATCCTCTTGATCGACCTCGACATTGCCCCCCAGCTCATCCTCTTCGTCCGGTTTGACTGGTACTGGGCGCTGACCGACTTGCTCGGTATCCCCGACCTCCTGGGTGGTGGCCCGTGCACCGGCGGGCTGGGCACACCCGAGCGCTGAACTAGCCGACCAGGTGGACGGGCCCGCCCTTGAGGCCCACGGCCACGGTCACGGTGTCCACGGCCACGGTGCCCGCCCCGGTCTCGTACTGCATGCTCCACCAGTACTGCCCGGGCGGCGGGTTATAGCCCGAAGGGATGGGGATCTCGATGTGCACCCAGAGGTTGTCCGACGACACCCCGGTGTTGGTGTCCTTGGCCACGAAGGTAGCCGTCGTGGTTCCCCCGGTCCCCGGATAGATGCTGTAGGCGCCTCTGGCGAGGTTGGACCGCTGCGCCCCGAGGTTGTAAATGTTGAGGCCGGTTGGCGACGTCGCGACGGCTCCGCTCGGGTCCAGGATGTTGATGCGTACGAAGCCGTTGGAGCTGGAGATGTCGCCCACGTCCCAGATGTCGATGCTCACCGTGAGCCCGGCGTAGTCCGGCGTCAGCTGGAACAGGTTCATGGTGAAGCTCCCCCCTGGGCCGGCGTCAAAGGGGGTGAAGAAACAGATCTCATTCCAGCCGGCTGTGGCGCACGTCGGGCAGGCCGTGCGGTTGACGTCGCCGTTGACCGCCCGGACGGCATATCCCTTGTGGCCGGTGGGGCTCGCTCCGGTAAAGGTCGTCCCCATGTTGTCGAGGGAGTCGACCCGCAGCCGGTAGGTCCCGGGCTGCAAGGCCCCGCCCACCTGGTAGTTCGACAGGGCGGGCGTGGTCCGGAGACTGACCAACCCGTTGTCCTGGGCCCCCGAGTAGCTGGTCACATCAACCCAGTTGTGATAGATCAGCATGTTGGTGGGCACGCCGCCCGCGTACTGCTGGTCGACCGTCTGCCCGTTGTTGGGGCCGCCCCGGATGAGGTACTGTTGCGCCGCGTTTGCCCAGTTGCGGGCATCGATCGGGTACACGGTCAGCTGGGACAGGAGCTGATCGCTACTGCGGATAAAGACGTTGCTGACCCGGAAGAGGGTGTAGCGCATGGTCGAGTAATAGGCAGGGTTGTTGAGGTCGATCGGTCCACCATCATCCTCGTGGAACCAGTTGTTGCCGCGGACGGAGCAGCTGCGGGCGGCCGGGTTCTGGTTGGTGTTGTCGCAGAAGTTGGCTGCCGCGCCATACCCGTCGGGTGAGAAGGCCGCGTTGTAGATTTGGATCACCCCGCCTGGGCCGCCGCTCGGGATGGTGATCCGGTAGTTGTAGCCACCGCGGTCGGCCAGGGTGGTGTCCCGCGGCTCGGTCCCGTTCGCGTAGCTGATCTGGTGCACGTCGTCCGTGGCGCCGGCGGAGGCCGGCGGATTGAACGGGCTCGGCGTATAGGCATCGCCCTGACCGCGGTCGGTATGCCAGCCCTCCTCCCGCACGAAGAAGAACCTGGTCCGGCCGAGCTCACCCAACGAGCTGCCCGCCTGGCTGCCCGGTTGCCCGAGCGAGATAGGGGGGAGGTACGCCGCGATGGCGGTGGCTGAGACCTGGTACGGCTTGAAGCCGAACATCACCATGAAAAACACCGGCGCTTGCCGTCCTACGGTCACCTGGAGCTGGTTCGTGTGCCCGGGCACGCGGCTGGGGGTGACCACCACCCCATCGCCCGTATTGGCGGGATCGAACCCGTTGCGCTTGGCCTCATCGACTGCCCGGTCAGTGGCATCATTGCGCGAGCCGGTCGGGACCGCGCTGGCACCGGTGAACTGGTCGGGCATGAAGACCACACCCGACAGCGCGGCGGCGGCGGCAGCCCGCTCGCTGGACACCTGGTATAGGTAGCCGACCACGACGTCGACGGCCAGCCCGATCCCGGCGATCATGAGCGTGCCGGTAAGCGCGATCAGCACGATGGCCTGACCAGCTTGCGACCGCACCCGCGTCAGACGAAATCTGCTCACGTCAGTCCTTGCCTCCCCAGCTCGATGCGTCAACCCCGGCGCGGCCAGAGCACGACAAGCCTGCTCTGGCCGCCTCCCGGCGCTCCCCCTAGATGTTTCATGTGAGGATTGGCGCCGCCTTCATCACGGCATAGTCCGTCAGCTGCATGTTCTGCGGGAAGATCCCGGCCGGCGCATGGTACTGCCAGACCAGCCGCACCCCGATGGACGTCTCATTGGGCGGAGTCTGCTGGCGATTCTGGATGGGGAACGTCATGGTGCCAGGGGTCACGCCTCCCCCCGGTGAGATGAAGTACTGATCGACCGAGTCATCGCCGGGATCGAAGATCCCATTCGCACTTTGGGGCGCATAAATGTCGATCTCGGTGATGGTCGCCGCCGTCATCCCCCGGGCGACAGCCAGCACGTTGCGTACGATCTGCTGGTCGATTGACGCGGTGGTGCCGTTCGGGTTCGTCTGCGAGCCACCCAGCTCGGCCGCCAGCCGGGCGCCCTG
>DASPZT010000031.1:0-2427 GCA_035636135.1 Candidatus Limnocylindria bacterium
AGCCGCCCTCATGGAAGGGATGGCAGCGGCCGATTCGCTTGAACGCCATCCACCACCCGCGCCGCCAGCCGTATTTCTGGAGGGCCTCGTACCCGTACTGGGAGCACGTGGGCGTGAAGCGGCACCCGCTGATCAGGCCAAACAGGGGACCCACCGTCACCCGGTAGACCCGGATCAGGGCCAGGGAGGCCGCGGTCATGCCCCCACCGACTTGGCCCACAGCGCCTGGAGCTCGTCGCGCAGGCGTGCGGCATCGGCATCCACCGCCCGAGCCCGTGCCACTATCACCACATCCCGTCCCGCCTGGGTGCGCTCGGCCATGGGCCGAACGAGTTCCCGCAGGCGTCGCTTGATCCGATTGCGAACTACGGCGTTCCCCAGCTTGCGGCTGACCGCGAATCCGACCCGGGGATGGCCGAGACCATTATTACCCACAAACAAGGCCAGGTAAGCAGAGGAGGCGCTGGCCCGCCCGGCCAGGGCGCGATCGAACTCGCTACGCCGGACCAGTCGAGCCCGGCGCTTCACACATACCGGCGGGCGGTCGGCGTGAGGGCTTTGCGGCCCTTGAGCCGGCGAGACTTGAGGACGTTCTGGCCGCCCGGCGTCGCCATCCGGGCCCGAAACCCGTGGACGCGGCGCCGGTGTCGCTTTTTGGGTTGGAACGTTCGCTTCATGGTGAGGGACCCCCGGGTCGGACATTATACAGTCTGCCCGCGGCAGCCCCGAGTTGGATTCGGGTGCCATCGGCAGACGCGCCGCCATCGAGGCTAAGCCTGGCCTCGAGCACACCCCGCATTTCCCCTCCGGCGGTAGGTCCGCCTGCCCGAAACCTGTCGATTTCGCCTGCCCTTGTTCGACGAATCAGTACACGCAGGAATAGACGGGAGGAGAAATGCGGTTGAACAACGATGTGGCCCAGACGAAAGAGGTCGATATCACCAGGAGAACCCGGTCCCGGCCGGTCCGATCGGCCGACTCGCGTTGGCTGGCGTTGATCATCCTGTGCACGGGCTTTCTGATGATCGTGCTCGACCAGACGATCGTGAACGTCGCTCTCCCCTCGATCAAGAGTGACCTCGGGTTCTCGCAGGCCGGACTGGCCTGGGTCGTCAATGCCTACCTGATCGCCTATGGCGGTCTCTTGCTCCTGGCCGGCCGGCTGGGCGACCTGGTCGGTCGGAAGCGGATCTTCCTGATCGGGCTGGCGATGTTCACCTCGGCCTCCCTGTTGTGCGGGCTGTCGGTCAGCCAGCCGATGCTGGTGGCGGCGCGGTTTATCCAGGGGATCGGCGGCGCGGTGAGCACCGCGGTCATCCTGGGAATGGTCGTGACCATGTTTCCGGAGCCCGGGGAGCGCGCGCGGGCGATCGGCGTCTTCAGTTTTGTCGCTTCCGCGGGGGCCTCCATCGGCCTCCTGGGCGGCGGGCTGATCACCCAGGCGGTCAGCTGGCATTGGATCTTCTTCGTCAACCTGCCGATCGGGGTCGCCATCGCCGTCCTGGCGGGGCGGTGGCTCGAGTCCGACCGCGGGATCGGGCTGGGCAACGGCGCGGATGTGGTCGGCGCGTTCCTCGTCACGGCCGTGCTGATGCTGGGCGTTTATACGATCGTCGAGTCATCGACATACGGATTGGGTTCGGCGCACACACTCGGATTCGGCGCGGTCGCGGTGGCGCTGCTGGCCGCCTTCGTCGTCCGTCAGGCGATGGCCCGCAACCCGCTGCTGCCGCTTCGCCTGTTTCGGTCGCGGAACTTCTCGGGTGCCAATGTGATCCAGGCCTCGATGGCGGCCGCCATGTTCGGGTTCTTCTTCCTTGGATCCCTCGACCTGCAGCGGGTGCTTCACTACGGCCCACTGGCGATTGGCCTCGCCTTTCTCCCGGTCGCCCTCGGGATGGGCGGTCTTTCGATCGGCGTGAGCGCCCGGCTGATCCTGCGGCTTGGCGCCCACACGGTGCTGCTGGCGGGGCTGGCCTTGATCACCGTCGCGCTCGGCCTGGTCGCGGCAGGGCCGGTCCACGACGAGTACCTGCGGGATCTCTTCGTCCCGATGGCGCTCCTCGGGATTGGCGCGGGGCTGGCCTTCCCGGCGCTGACCGTGCTGGCCATGGCGCGCACGACACCCAGCGACTCAGGGCTTGCCTCCGGACTGCTCAACACCACCGCGCAGGTCGGTGGCGCGCTCGGTCTCGCGGTCCTCGCCACGCTGTCGACGAGTCGGACCGGGCAGCTGCTCGCGCAGGGCCAGGGAACCGTGGCCGCGCTGAGCGGGGGCTTCCACTCGGCCTGGGCGATCGGCGCCGGGCTGGGGGTCGCCTCGCTGGTGCTGGCTGCCACCGTGCTCAAGCCCGCTGTCGAATCGGAACTCGCGATCGACGAAGAAGACATCCCGGCTTAGACGGGACGATTCGTCTGAGAATCGGC
>DASPZT010000032.1:0-11648 GCA_035636135.1 Candidatus Limnocylindria bacterium
AATACTGAGCACCACACCGGCCCGGCCGCTGCCATCCATCTTGGTCACCACCAGCCCGGTGAGCCGGACCGCGTCGCCGAAGCGCTTGACCTGCTGCGCGGAGTTCTGCCCGATATGCGCGTCCAGCACCGCCAGCACCTCTTGCGGCGCTGCCGGGTCCTGCCGCCGGATCACCCGTTGGATCTTGCGCAGCTCATCCATCAGGTCGGTGCGCGTGTGCAGGCGGCCGGCCGTGTCGACCAGCACCACGTCGCTGCCGCGGGCCCGCGCCGCCTGGATGGCATCGTAGGCCACCGCACCCGGATCCGAGCCCGGCTGGTGGGCAATCACCGGCGTCGCGGCGCGCTCCCCCCAGAGCTTGAGCTGGTCGATGGCCGCCGCCCGGTAGGTGTCCGCCGCGGCGATCAAGGGCCGGCGACCGGACTGCCCCAGCAGGTGGGCCAGCTTAGCTACGGTCGTGGTCTTGCCCGACCCGTTGACGCCGACCACCAGTACCACCGCCGGCTGTCCATCGAGCCGCAGGCTGCGGTCCATCCGCTGCATCTCCTGCAGGAAAGCTTGCTTCAGATAGTGGAGGGCATCGGTGGGACTGCGGAGGTGGGCCGACGCCGCCTCCGCCCGCAGCCGGCGCAGGGTGCGCTCGGTGGTCGCCGCGCCGACGTCGGCCGACAGCAGCGTGCCCTCCAGGTCTTCAAAGAATTGCTCGTCCAGCGCGGGCCGACCGAGGAGTTCCTGCAAGTCGGCGACGTACGCCTTTCGGCCGGTCGCCAGCCGGTCGGCAAACCGCCGCCACCAGCCGCTGGAAGAAGCTTCCTCAGCCCGCTTAGGCGGATCGCTCACGCAGTGCCGGGACGCCGCGGTCGCTCTCCAACCGCACCGAGACGATGCGGGAGATGCCGTGGTCGCCCAGGGTGACGCCGTACAGGACCTCCGCCTTCGCCATGGTGGAGTGGTTGTGGGTCACGATCAGGAATTGCTGGCCCCGCGCCAGGCGGGTCAGCACCCGATTGAATCGGACCACATTGGCGTCGTCGAGGGCGGCATCCACCTCATCGAGGACGTGGAAGGGGCTGGGATTGACGGCTTGCAGGGCAAAGAGGAACGCCAGGGCGGTCAGCGCCCGCTCCCCACCCGAGAGCAGGGTGAGGGTCTGCAGCCGCTTTCCCGGCGTCTGGGCCAGGATCTCCACCCCCTCGTCCAGCGGGCTGGTCGCCTCCTCCGGCATCTCCAGGCGAAGGGTGGCGCGCCCGCCCTCGAAGAGTTCCTGGAAGAACTCCTGGAAGTTGGCGGCCACCGCCTGGAAGACCGTCCGAAAGCGGCTGTCGATGTCCTTCTCCAGGTGCTGCCGCAACTGGACCAGCTGTGCCGCGGCGGCCTCCAGATCCTGCAGCTGACTGGTCAGGCTTTCGCACCGGCCGCGTGATTGGGTGAACTCATCCGGGGCCAGCAGGTTGACCGCGCCGATGGCATCCAGCCGCCGCTGCAGCCGGCTGACCTCCCGCTCGGTCTTCTGCCAGTCCACCTCGGTCAGCGGTTCGCTCTCGTCGAGGCTGTCCGGCTCGTCGCGCAGCGCCGCGGCGCAACGATCGACCTCCGCCTGGCTGGTTTCCACCTCGACGCGGGCCGCCGCTTCGGCATCGTCCGCGTGGGCGGCCTCCACCTGCAGCGCCACGTTGCGCTGTTCGTCGCCGCGCACCTGGGTCTCCAGCGCACCCAGCGCCGCCGCGTCGGGCACCGGCTCCTGCTCCAACGCCGACAGAGCGGCCTGGATCTCGGTGGCCGCGGTCCGCCGGCGGGCGGCTTCCTCCAGCAGCACGACCGGCTGGGCTTCTTGCTCGCGAATGGCCGCCTCCCGCTGAGCGAGCTCGTCGCCCTGGGCGCGACGGGCCGCCTCGGCGGCGGCGTGCTGGCGCTGCAGGTCATCGTGGCGCTGCCCGGCCAGTGCGACCCGCACCTCGGCCTCCTGGCGCTCGCGCACCACCGCCGAAAGCGCCTCTGCCTGCGACTGGAGCCGCGCCTCAAGCTGGGGCAGGGCCCCGTCCCCTTGCACTTCCGCGTGTTGGGCCTCCGTCAGCGCCGAACGGGCGGCCCCCTGCTGCGCCTGGGCCTCCGCCAGCAACCGGTCGTAGCGCTGCACCTGCTGGTCCAGGTGGACGCCGCGCTGGGCATGGCGCTCGGCATCGGCGACGGCGGCCGAAGCGGTGGCCTTGAGCTGCGCGTGGGTGGCCCGCGCCGCGTCGCGGTCGACGGTGGTGGCGGCCTGCTCAGTCGTGAGCGCGGACTCGGTGTCCCGCCGGCCATCCAGGACAAGGCGGGCCGCGGCCAGCCGGGCCGTGGCGGATGCCAGGTTTCGCTCGGCGGTGGCCAACCGGGCCTGGACGTCGAGCGGAGCGTGGGCCTCGACTCCACCGCGGTACGAGAAGGACGTGAGCAGCTCGCCAGTCATCGTCACCAGGTGCAGGTCGGGGTTGCGCCCCTGCACCCGACGCGCCTCCTGGAGGTCTTTGACCAGGGCGACATTGTGGAGCAGCGAACCGAGCAGCGGCTGCAGGGCAGCCGGGCCGCGAATGAGGCTGCGGGCGCTCGTCAACTCGCTGGGGATGGTCTCCACCGGCGCCGTCCCGGAGCTGACGAGGATAGTCTCGCGGCCGGAGGCTGACCCCGTGACCAGCGCGATGGCACGTTCGGCCACGTCTGCCGTGCCCGCCACCCATCCGTACAGGCATCCTTCGAGCACGGCCTCCACCGCCCGACGGTATGGTTCGTCGACCTCGATCACCTCCAGCAACCGCTGCAGGCGGAGGCTGCCGTTACTCAGTGGGCCGGCGTCCTGGGCGCGGTCGCGAAGCAGGCGGAGGGCGGTGATCTCGGCCTCCAGCCCGGCGATCTCCCGGGTGACCACGGAGACCGACCTCTCGGCCACAGCCACCGCGGCGGCCGCCTCCGATACCAGGCGATCCAGTTCATCGACCCGCGCGACCCGGGCATCGAGGTCGCGGGTGAGCGCGGCCAGGCCGGCCGCTTCCCGCTCGGCCAGCGTGGTCACCATGGATTGCTCAGCCAGCCAGCTGCCCCGTTCGGTGACCGCCTGCTCTCGCTGCTCCCCCAGGAACTGGATGCGGCCGTCGAGCTGGCGCAGCTCGAAGTCGGCTCGGAGGCGATCGCGCTGCGACTCCTGGCGCCGCTGCAGCAGGGCGACCCGCTCCGCATCGAGGCCGACTCGGGCACGGCCCGCCTCTTCCTGGCGGTGAAGGGCCGCGTCCATCGCCGCCGTGGCGGCCGCGGCATCGCCGGCGGCCAGGGCGATGGCCCGCTCGAGCTCCTCGACCACCTGGGTCCCGGCCCTGGTCGAGGCGGTCAGCCGCTGCAGCTCCGCTCGACCGCCGGCCAGCGCCCGCGCCGCCGCCTCTGAGCGTTCCACGGCGATGCGCTCCTGGTGCTGGCTGTCGGCCAGGCTCAGCTTGAGCTCGGTCACCCGCTGCTGATGGGTGAACCGGGCGTCGCGGGCGGCAGCCACGGCCGCCCGGTCGGCGGCGTAGATGGGTTCGAACTCGGCCAGGGCGGCGGCGGCCGCGTCGCGCTTAGTCCGGGTGCCGGCCAAGCGGGCCTCCGCTTTGCGCAACTGGACCTTGGCCTTGCGCCAGGCGTCGCGCGCCAGGCTTCCCTGCAGGGTTCGGAGCTGGGATTCCAGCCCTCGGTACTCTTCGGCGGCCTGCGCCTGGGCACGCAGCTCCTCGACCCGGGGCTGGAGCTCGGCCAGCAGGTCCCGGGCGCGCTGCATGTCGCGCCGGGCCTCCTCCAGGCGGCGGCTGGCCTCCTCCCGCTGGTCGCGCAGGCGGCGCACCCCAGCAGCCTCTTCGATCAGCGCCCGGCGGGTCGCGGGGACGGCCTGGATGACGAAGTCGATGTCGTTCTGGGCCACCACCGCGTAGCCGTCCTGGCGCAAGCCAGTGCTGGCCAGCAGCGCATCGATGTCCTTCAGCCGGGCCGCGGTGCCGTTGATGTAGTAATGGCTTTCGCCGGAGCGATAGAGCCGCCGCGTGACTTCGATCTCGCCGAACTCCACCGGCAGCCGGCCTTCCGCGTTGTCGATCACGAGGGTCACCTCGGCCATCCCGACCTGGGCTTTGCCAGGGCCACCGGAGTAGATGAGGTCCTCCATGCGCTGGCCGCGAATCTCGCGCGCGTTGCGCTCCCCCAGCGCCCAGCGGACGGCGTCCACCAGGTTGGACTTGCCGCTCCCATTGGGCCCCACGATCCCGGTGATGCCGTGACTGAACGGCAGGTTGGTCAGCTTGGCGAATGTCTTGAAACCCTGGATGCGAAGGGACTTCAGGTACATGGAGTGCCCAGCCATAGCTGGACCTTCGCGCCAACTGTGACGTAGGTGTGGACCGCGGCGCGGGTCACGGCTGCATTATTCCATAGCCGGCCGTTCCGGCGAGAGGGGTACGTTATGTCGTCGTGCCTTCCGGCAGCAAGACGTCGCCCTTGGGCGTGTAGACGTAGACCTGCCAGGCATAGTAGCCGAGAAACACGCGGTCGTCGGCCTGCATCAGGTTGGCGTAGATGGAGATGATCCGGACGTACCGGTCGCTGGGATTGTAGGCATAGAGGGCTCGGTCCATGTCGCCGGGCGCCCCATGGGCCCGCAGGTAGCGGCCTGCCGCCAGGATCGCGTCGCGCGGGTTGTAGATGTCGCCCTGCCCGTAGTACGCCCAGGTGCTGGGCAAGAACTGCATGGGTCCAACGGCGCCGGCGGAGCTGAGCCCATGAATGCGACCCATCCGGCTCTCCACGAAGTTGATGGCGGCGAAGTACGACCATGGAATCCCGTAGGCGCGCTCGGCCTCCCGGTAATGGGCCAGCAGGTCGGGCGGTGACTGGGGCTTGTCGATGCGCCAGTGGGGCAGGGTCCGGGCGGTCCCATTGAGCTCGCGCAGCTCCAGCTCCGCGTTGACATTGGCCTGGATGACCGGGCGCAAATCGGGCGGGGCGGCTTGCAGGACGCGCGACAGCCAGTCCGGATGCGCCATCAGCTGGTAGTACGCATCCTGCTGGTTCTGCCCCAGTGCGCCGAACTGCACAAACGGCGTCCGCGGTGAGCGCAGCCTGGACTCGAGGGCCACCAGGTGGGCGGCGAAGGTCGCCACCGCGTCGACGTGGACTGCCGGCGCGGGCGACGGCAGGACGGTTGGCGCCACCACGTCCGCGACCGGCGAGGGGGTGGCCGGTACCGCAGGCGGCTGCGAAGCCGACTGACAGCCGGTCAGGATCAGCCCGGCAATAAGCCAGGCTAAGGGCGACCGCATGTGGCGCCTGATGATACCGGCGCGGCGCATTCGGAACCAGCAGGCCGGATGTAGGGATCTACCTACCCGCGTTCGCGGGCGGCGACGGCCTCCAGCACCTGGTCGTCGGCGGTGCGGGCCGGCTGCTGCAACTCGCCCAGGGATTCCAGCGCCTCGCGGGCCGCCAGCTGCTCGGCTGCCCGCTTGGTCTTGCCCCGCCCCGTGCCGTGCACCTGGCCCTTGAAGATGACCTCCGAGACATAGTCGCGCCGGTGGCCCGGACCGGAAGTGGCCACGATTTCGTACTGGGGGGTGGCCAGGAAACGCTCCTGGGTTACCTCCTGGAGGCGGCCCTTATAGTTGTCGTCCGGCCAGGCCTGGACATCGATGAGGCTGCGGCTGAAAAGGCGGTAGGCGGCGCGGTAGCCCTGGTCCAGGAAGATGGCCCCGATCACGGCCTCGAAGGTGTTGGCCAGGATGGACTGCAGCGATCGAGCCCCGGTCTTGTGGGCGCCCTTGCCCAGCAGCAGGTAGTCGCCCAGGCTGAACCGGGAAGCCAGGCGGGCGAGGCTCTTGGTGTTCACCACCGAGGCTCGCAGCCGGGTCAGTTCCCCCTCGTCAGACGTCTGGTACGTGTGGAAGAGATGCTCGGCGGCGATCAGCTCCAGCACCGCGTCGCCCAGGTACTCCAGCCGCTCGTTGTCCTGCAGCCCGGCTTCGGGATGCTCGTTGTTGTACGACCGGTGCGTCAGGGACTGGCGCAGCAGGGCCTGGTCGTGGAACCGGATCCGCAACGCACGCTGGAGCTTCTGGAGTGGCTCCTCGGCGGCGGCAGGCTTAGCTGGCGATGCCGGACTTTTCCTGGACGTAGTCCCAGGCTTGCCCGACGGTTT
The DNA here is from genome assembly GCA_035636135.1 of Candidatus Limnocylindria bacterium. Lineage (GTDB taxonomy): Bacteria > Chloroflexota > Dormibacteria > CF-121 > CF-121 > CF-121. The sequence goes on from DASPZT010000032.1 coordinate 6,185, forward strand.
GAATCTTCTCTGCGTCCTCGTCAGAAATCTCCATTCCGTATTCTTCCTCGAACGCCATCACCAGCTCGACCAGGTCGAGCGAGTCAGCGTTCAGGTCGTCCACAAACGATGCGTCGGGAGTCACCTCTGCAGGCTCGACCCCGAGCTGCTGCACGATAATGCCGCGAAACTTTTCGTATGCGTCCATCCCGACTCCCAGTTTAAGAGTGGCGCCCACATTGTAATGGGCGAGCCCGGTGGCGGCTAGGGCCAAGCCCGGATCCATCGGTCGAGCGACGCCGATTGGGATGCGGGGCGTGCCGAGCCAAAGCCCGAGCCGGTAGATTCGGGCTTGAGGCGGCGACGAGCACGGGAGGGAGCGCATCGGTCGATGCGTGACCGACCGCGCAGGAGCCAACGCCCGGATCGGCCGCTCCGCGCCCACGATGCGAATTCGATTCGGTGGATTCGGGCTTAGATTGGTAGCCCCCCGTCCACGCCCAGCACCTGCCCGGTGACGTAGGCCGCCGCCGGGGACGCCAGGAAGACCACCGCGGCAGCGACCTCATCTGGTGTCCCCAGGCGGGGGATGGCCGCCGCCGCGCGGGCGCGGTCCAGCAACTCCGCCGGGAGGTCGCGGGTCAGGTCGGTCTCGATGAACCCGGGGGCGACCGCATTCACCGTGATGTTGCGGGAGCCGACCTCTTTGGCCAGCGACTTGGTAAAGCCGATCAGGCCGGCCTTGGCCGCACTGTAGTTGGCCTGCCCGGCATTGCCGGCGACCCCAGCCAGCGAGGACATGTTCACGATCCGCCCGTAGCGCTGCTTCAGCATCGGCCGCAGGGCCGCCTTACTGACCAGGAACGGCCCCCGCAGGTTGGTGTGGATGACCAAGTCCCAATCGGCCTCGCTCATCCGCATCACCAGCGTGTCCCGGGTGATGCCGGCGTTGTTGACCAACACATCCAGCCGGCCCCAGCGGGCCAGGACGGCGCCGATCAGCGTGGCCGGCGCCGCCACCTCGGCCAGGTCGGCCTGCAGCGCCACCGACTCAACCCCGTGTTGCCGCAGCTCCTCCACCACCGCCTCGGCCTCCGCCTGCTTCACCCGATAGCTGATAGCGACGTTGGCCCCGGCCTGGGCGAGGCCCAGCGCCACCGCCCGCCCGATCCCGCGACTGCCTCCGGTGACCAGGGCGACCTGTCCCTGTAGCGCGCGGTCAGGCATGCGCCGTCACGAACGCCCGCAGGCTGGGCAGATCTTCGACGTTGGCGACGGCGGCCTTGGGCAGAATCTTTTGCACCAGGCCGGTGAGGGTGCGCTTGGGGCCGATCTCCACGAAGCTGCGGACGCCCAGCGCCGCCAGGCGTTCGATGCTGGCCGTCCAGCGGACCGGCCCGGTCAGCTGGCGGGCCAACAGGGGGCGAACCTCGGCTGGACTGGCATGGACCCGCGCGTCGGTATTGAACACCTGCGGCACCGCCAGCGGCTCCAGCGGGATCTGCTGCCACGCCTGGCCGAAGGCTTCCGCCGCGGAGGCCATCAGGGGGGAGTGGAATGCCGCACTCACCGGCAGGCGGACGACCCGCCTCGCTCCCGCCGCCAGCAGGAGGGGCTCGATGGCACGGATCCCGGCGTCCGTGCCCGAGATGACAACCTGCCCGGGGGCATTGTAGTTGGCCGCTACCACCGCTCCCCCACTCTCGGCACAGAGCCGCTCCACTGTCGCATCGTCCAGGCCAAGGACGGCGGCCATCCCGGTTTGCGCCGACGCCGCGGCCGCCATGGTGCGTCCCCGCACCTGGGCTGCCGCCAGGGCATCGAGCGGGCTAAGACCGCCAGCCGCCACCAGGGCGGCCAGCTCTCCCAGGCTGTGTCCGGCGACGGCCGCCGGGGCCAGACCGCGATCGTCCAGGTGGCCGAGCAGCGCCAGGCTGTGGAAGACGATGGCGGGCTGGGCGTTCTCGGTGGCCTGCAGCGCCGCCTCTGGCCCCTGCAGCATCAGCTGGCCAAGTGGCATCTGGAGCCTGGTCTCGGCCTCGCTCAGGAAGCGCCTGGTCCGCTCATCCTGCCCAATCAGGTCGCGCGCCATGCCGACGAATTGCGCGCCTTGACCCGGGAACAGAAAGGCGGTGCCATCCAACGTCATATCCCGCGGCTATTGTGAAGACTTCTTACCGGCACCGCTGGGAATGGCGCTTTGGGACTATTCGGTCTTGATGACCTCGCGGCCGTCGTAGTAGCCGCAGTTCTGGCAGATGGTATGCGGCCGGCGCAGCTGGTGGCACTGCGAACACTCCACCAGGCGGGGCAGCTTGATTGCCAGGTGGGCGCGTCGCTCACCCTGACGGGCATGGGAATAGCGGGTCTTGGGAAGGGCCATAAGCTCGACGAATTATATCCGGAGTTCGACGGGGGTGGCGGGGGCTCCGGCGTCCACGCGGCGGGCCCGGATGGCCCGGCGCATCTGGTCCTGGCCCTCCAGCAGAATCCGCTGCACGGGGCCAGGCGGGGCTTGGGTTCGCAGGTAGGTCTCCGTCTGACTGACCACGCGCTCCCCGATGACGAGCGACGGATACATCCCGCGGGCAAAGGCGAGGGCCACCTCGATGATCCGGCTCTTCCAGAACGGCCCCATCGTCTCGAAATATCGGTCGGCGTAGGGCTCCAGTAGGGGCCGCTGGGTGGGCTGCTGGAAGCCGCGCATGATGGCCCGCAGCGTGGCCAGCGGTTGGGTCGGATCCTCGACGATCAACCGCCAGGCCTCGGCCTTGGCCTCGGCGGTCGGTCTGGCGGCCAGGGCGCCCGCGGCATGGCGACGGCCGGCGTCGGTGGGATCGCGCTCCAGCTCCGCTTTGATTTCGGCAGGTCCGATCACGCCTTCGCTGGCCAGCGAGCGCACGATGTGCCAGCGGAGATCGATGTCGACCTGCAGCCCCTCGTACGGGATTGAGCCATCCAGGATGCCGCGCACCAGCGCGTGCTGGGCGGGGGTGCGCGAGGCCGAGATCAGGGTGCGGGCCCAGACCAGCTGCAGGTCACTCCCCGGCTCCGCCTTCTCCAGCGAGCGCTCGGCCAGCCGCACGATCAGCTCGCGGGCCTGCGGCACGTTGGCCGGGTCGCCGTAGATGTCCGTGGCCGACTCGCATTGCGCCAGGAGCGCCTGGACCACGCCGATGTCGGTCTCGCCGTGAACGTTGTTGGCCACCAGGGGCAGATACTGCCGGGCAGCCAGCCCGGCGTCCCGCACCATGTCCCAGGCGGCGCTCCAGCACAGCGCCCGCGCCAGCGAGTCGTCGAGGGATGCCAGGTGGCGGGTCACCGTGTCCATCGATTGGTCGTCCAGGCGGATCTTGGCGTAGCCCAGATCGCCGTCGTTCAGCAAGAGCAGATCCGGGACCAGCTCGCCGGCGACGGCCGGGACATCGCTCGACGCGCCGGTCACGTCGAACTCCACCCGGCGGCGCCGCGTCAGCCGCTCCTCATCCAGGTCGAAGAGTCCGACCCCGATGCGCTGGGATCGCAGCGTCGGCCACCCCAGCTCGGCCTCCTGCTCGACGGTCAGTTCGACCAGCCGGTTCCCATCGTGCTCCAGGAGCGGGCGCAGCGTGTTGAGCCCGGCGGTCTCGAGCCATTCCTTCGACCAGGCATGCAGGTCGCGGCCGCTGCCGGCGCCGACGGCGGCCAGGAATTCCTGCAAATCGGCGTTGGCGAATTCGTGCTGGCGGAAGTATCGGCGCAGCCCCTGGAAGAAGGCGTCCTCGCCCACCCAGGCGAAGAGCTGGCGTAGCACCGAGGCGCCCTTCTCGTAGGTAATCGCGTCAAAGTTGAGGTGCGTGGATTCTACGTCGACCACATTGGCCGCGATCGGATGGGTGGTCGGCAGCTGATCCTGCCGGCGGGCCGACCCCTTCTCTTCATTGGCGAAGGTTGTCCAGGCATTGGTGAAGCGGGTGGCCCGGGTGAGGGCCAGCACGGCCATGAACGTCGCGAAGCTCTCGTTCAACCAGAGGTCGTCCCACCAGCGCATGGTCACCAGGTCGCCGAACCACATGTGCGCCATCTCGTGCAGGATGGTGCTGGCGCGCCACTCGCGAGCGGATTCCGTCACCTTGGAGCGGTAGATCATCCCCTCCGCGAACGTCACACAGCCGGCATTCTCCATGGCCCCGGCGCTGAACTCCGGCACGAAGAGCTGGTCGTACTTGCCGAAGGCGTACGGGTAATCGAACACCCGCTGATAGAAGTCGAAGCCCTGGCGGGTGATCTCGAAAATCTCCGCCGCATCGAGGTATTGGGCCAGCGACTGGCGGCAGTAGAGCCCCAGGTCGATCTGGCCGTGGCGCTCCCGCACCACGTGAAAGGGTCCGGCGACGATGGCCGTCACATAGCTGGAGAGCCGGGGCGTGGTCTGGAATGTCCAGAGGCGGGCGCCGGCGGCGCCATCCGTGGCGGCGCCCCCGGGCGGGTCCGCCGGGCTGTTGGAAACGACCTCCCAGCCCGCCGGGGCCTTCACGCCGAATCGAAAGGTGCCCTTCAGGTCGGGCTGGTCGAAGCAGGGAAAGAGGCGGTGGGCATCGAACGGCTCGAACTGGGTGTGCAGGTAAACCCGGCCGTCCACCGGGTCTTTGAACTGGGACAGGCCGGCACCGGTGTGCTGGTAGGCGCCGCTGCCCACCACCCTGACCACGTTGCTCTCCGCCAGGTCCAAAAGCGCGATCCGAGCTCCGTCGAATGTGCTGGCTGGCTGCGGCCGGCCGTTGACCTCGATCCAATCGACGGAGGCGGCCAGGCAGTCCACGAAGCTGGTCACGCCGGCGGAAGCGCATCGAAACCGGATCGTGGTGTCCACGCCGAAGGTCTCGTCCCCACGAGTCAGGTCGAGGCTGACCTCGTAGTGAATGTCGGTAAAGAGTCCCGCTCGGGTACGCGCCTCGTCGCGGGTGAGATTGTTCCGTGTATCCATAAAGAAGGTCTAGGCCATGGTAGCATCGGCGATCTCGATGCCTGACCTCCTTCAATCGGCAGCGGTTCAGACCATCGCGCTCCGGCGCGTCTACCAGTCGCGTCGGGAGTCCGTCGTAGCCCTGGACGGGATCGACCTCTCGGTCGCGCGCGGGGAGATTTTCGGCGTGCTCGGCCCCAACGGTGCTGGCAAGACCACGCTGATCAAGATCCTGGTGACGCTCCTCCTCCCAACTTCCGGCCAAGCCTTCGTGGACGACCTCGATGTGGCGCGCGATTTCCAGGAGCTGCGGCATCGGATTGCGATGGTATCTGGCGGCGAGAACTCCGGCTACGGCCTGATGAAGACCCGCGAACACATCTGGATGTTCAGCCAGTTCTACGGCCTCTCCAGCCGGGTCGCGCGGGCCCGGATCGATGAGCTGATGGAGCGGCTAGGGTTGACCGAGGCGGTCGATCGCTACGTCAGCGCCCTGTCCAGCGGGATGCGGCAGAAGATGAACCTCATCCGGGGCCTGGT
>DASPZT010000033.1:0-2026 GCA_035636135.1 Candidatus Limnocylindria bacterium
TTTCATAGTCGGATTCTAGCCTCCGACTCAGAGCATTTCTTTAATAGCGACCGCGACCTGGCGCGTAATGCCTTTCACCGTCTTCAGGTCGTCGACGCTGGCATTGCGAATGCTGTCGATGCTGCCGAAGGCACGCAACAGCGCCCGCTTCCGAACTGGTCCCAGCCCGGTGATCCCGTCGAGCACGGAGGCGAACGCATCCTTCCGGCGAACCACGCGATGGAAAGTGATGGCGAAACGATGGGCCTCATCCCGGATGCGCTGCACCAGAAAGAGCGCTTCCGAGTCGAGGGGCAGCCGGATCGGATCGGATCGGTTGGGCTCGAACAACTCCTCCTGCTCCTTGGCCAGCCCAAATGTGGGGATGCGCTCCAGCCCCATCCCCTCCAGCACGTCGCGGGCCGCCGAGAGCTGACCCTTCCCACCGTCGACCAGGACCAGATCCGGGAGGGCGCTGAAACTCGGCTCGTCGGGCAGGCTGCCATCTGACCGCGTGTAGCGGGCGAAACGCCGGCGGAGGACCTCCTGCAACATCGCGAAGTCGTTGGCTCCCACGACGGACTTGATTCGAAAATGGCGGTAGTGGGCCGGCTTCGGCCGGCCGTGCTCGAACACGACCATCGACCCCACCGGGTGCTTGCCCTGGATGTTCGAGATGTCGTAGCACTCGATCCGGGTGGGCACGGCCGGCAGCCGCAGCTGGCGCTGCAGGTCGCCGAGCAGGGCGCCGGTGCGCTGCTCGTCGTAGTCCAGCTTGATCCGCAGCTGGCGCATGGCTTCCTGCGCGTTGGCCGCCGCCTGGGCAAGCAGTTCGCGGTGCCGGCCCCGCTGCGGAACCCGGACATTGACGTGCGAGCCGCGACGCTCGGAGAGCCACTGCTCGATCACGGCCCCGTCGGGCAGGCTGGCCGGCACGAAGACTTCCTTCGGAATGTGGGTGGCGCTGGCGTAGTACTGGCTGACGAAGGCGTTCATGGCCTCGGCCTCGGTCTGCTCACCGCCCAGGCCGACCAGCTCGAAGTTCTCGGACCCGGAGAGCTTGCCCTCCCGAACCGAGAAGACGGTGACCATCGCCTGCCCGTCGGCCCGCGCCAGGCCGAACAGGTCCTGGTCGAACCGGCCGAGCGCCAGCATCCGCTGCCGCTGCGCCATGGTCTCGATCGCCTGCAGCCGGTCGCGGATGCGGGCGGCCGCCTCGAACTTGGTCGCGTCCGAGGCATCGGTCATCTGCTGTTTGAGCTGCTTGACCAGGTCGTCGGACTTCCCTTCCAGGAACAGAGCGATCTGGTCGAGCTGCTGATGGTACTCGTCCCTGGTCTGGAAGCCGGCGCAGGGGGCCGTGCACAGCTTGAGGTGGTAGTAGAAGCAGGGGCGGTGCAGGGCGAACTCATGGTCGGTGCAGGTCCGGTAGGGCACCACCCGACGGACCGTCTTGAGTGTGCTCCGGAGCGCTATGGCGTTGGTGTACGGCCCGTAGTATTTGGCGCCATCGGACCCCGCCCGCCGGACCGTATATACACGAGGGAACTCTTCGTTGACGGGCAGCTTGATATAGAGGTAGTTCTTATCGTCCCGCAGCCGGATGTTGAACCGCGGCTTGTGCCGCTTGATGAGCGTGTTTTCGAGGACGAGCGCTTCCTTTTCATTGGCCGTCGTGATCACGTCGAAGTCGTAGACGCGGTCGACCATGGCCGCGATGTGCTCGGGCAGCACGCTGGCGGCGTGGAAGTAGTTGGGGACGCGGTTGTACAGGCTGAGGGCCTTGCCCACGTAGATGACCCGGGTCTTGACATCGCGCATCAGGTAGACGCCGGGGCCCTCGGGCAGGGCCTTCAGCCGCTCGCGGAGGTACTCTGGCCGATCCAGGATTCGACTGGGAGCGCTCACCCCTTATCTATACCCGGCTCACGGCCGACGCGATCGCCAGCACCCCGAAGGCCAGGATGGCCAGCCCCGACAGGAGGCTGATGCCGCGCACCACGGCCGGCGTGATCCGCCGACGCAGGGACGCCACCAGGCTGGCCAG
>DASPZT010000034.1:0-3293 GCA_035636135.1 Candidatus Limnocylindria bacterium
TGGTGTGGGATGACCAGCACAGCCCGCAGACGGCCGCCACCCTTCAGGCTCAGGGAATCTCAGACCCTACCGTCCTGGGCATCGTCGGCCCCATGAACTCGGGCGTGGTGCTGGGGACGATCCAGGGTCTGCAGGGCGCCAACCCACCGCTGCCCTTTGTGAGTGAGTCGGCGTCGAACCCAAAGGTCACCGACCAGGGGAACAGCGTCGCCCACCGAGTCAACGCCCGCGACGACGCCCAGGGTCCGGCGGATGCCAAGTTCCTGATTGAGAAGGGAGCCAAGAAGGTCTATCTCCTGGACGCCAGGTCCGACTACTCGACCGGGCTCCGGGACCAGGTCGTCAAATATCTGCAGGCCAATGCGGCCAGCATCCAGATTCAAAAGGACAGCGCCCAGCACGGCCAGACGGACTTCGCCACCATCGTCACCAAGATCAAGGCTTTTGGCGCCGACTGGGTCTACTTCGCGGACGAAGGCCCCGAGGTGGCGCCGCTCGTGCTCCAGCTCAAGGGTGCCGGATTGAAGATCGGCTCGACCATCAACTTCCTGGGGTCCGATGGGACCCAGGATCCGTCGATCATCAAAGCGTCGCAGAACGCCTACGTGGGCGCCTATGCGACCAACGTCACCGCCAGCCCGATCGGGGTGGGGAGTGCGGCTACCTTCGTCACCGAGTTCAAGGCGGCCTATGGGGCGGACTCCGTCCCCAAGGCGGGTCCCTTCCTCGGCTCGGCCTATGAGGCGACCCAGGTCCTCCTCCAGGCGATCAACAACGCCCCGGTCAACAACGGCAAGATCTCGCGCAACGACGTCATCAGCCAGCTGGCCAGCGGTTCGTTCGACACCATCTTCGGCCAGGTCAAGTTCGATGCGAAGGGCGACGTGGCGGGTGGCGGCATCTACGTCTACCAGGCCACCGCCGACGACATGGTCGTCGTCGAAAAGATCTCCGTCTAAGCGCGCACAATAAGGCGGGGCAGCCCAGGGGCTGCCCCGCTCACCGCCGATGGACTACTTCCTGCAGAACCTCCCGCAGCAGCTTGTCAACGGGCTGGAAACGGGCAGCCTGTATGCGCTGATCGCGCTCGGCTACACCCTGGTCTACGGCATCCTGGAGATGCTCAACTTCGCCCACGGCGATGTGTTTATGGTGGGGGCCTTCCTGGGCGCCGGCGTCGCGGCCTTCTTCGTGCACAGCGGCGTCGCCTCCGCCCCGGCCGCCCTGGTCGTGGTGCTGATGATGGTGATCGGGATGGGCGGGGCAGGCCTGCTGGGGGTCGGGATCGAGCGGTTTGCCTACCGGCCGCTGCGCAATGCGAACCGGCTGGCGCCCCTTATCACCGCCGTGGGCGTCTCCCTGTTCCTGGAAAGCATGGTCCAGTGGCGGATCAGCCCGGCGCCAGTCCTGGTCCCCAACAACGCGCTGGTGCCCCAGACGGTCATCACCATCGGCAGCGTGGCCACTCCCCTGACCGGGGCCACGCTCCTGGTCGTCTCCCTCCTCGTGATGGTGGCGCTCGATCGGTTCATCTTCGGCACGCGGTTTGGGACCGCCATGCGGGCGACGGCGCAGGACCGGGAGGCGGCCACCTTCATGGGCATCGACGTGAATCGGGTCATCGTGGTCACCTTCCTGGTCGGCTCGGTCCTGGCCGGCATGGCTGGCGTCCTGTACGGCCTGCGCTTCGCCACCGTGGACTTCTTCATGGGCTACTTGCTCGGCATCAAGGCCTTCACCGCCGCGGTCATCGGCGGGATCGGCAACATCCGGGGCGCCATGGTCGGTGGCCTGCTGCTGGGCGTCCTGGAGAGCCTGGGGGGCGGGTTCATCAGCACCACCTTCCAGGACACGTTCGCGTTCCTGGCGCTGATCCTGATCCTGATGGTGCGCCCGCAGGGACTCTTTGGCGAGCGCCTGCCGGATCGGGCATGAGCGCGCACACGGAGGCCTTCGACGAGGCACCGCCACCGCCCTTCAAGCGGCTCTGGCAGGCCGGCCCGTATGGGTGGAACCAGGCGCTCACCCGATCGTATGTCCTCATCCCCTTCTTCGCCATCGCCGCCACCGCGCCCTTCATCACCCAGTACTTCGTCGACACCTTCGGCTGGACCGGCGGCGAGTACTGGTTGCGGATCCTGACGACCTGTGTCCAGGCGGCCAGCCTGGCCCTGGCGCTCAACCTGGTGGTCGGCTGGGCCGGCCTGCTGAACCTCGGCTTCATCGCCTTCTTCGGCATCGGGACCTACGTCTACGCCATAGTGGCCAGCGAGCAGCTGCACCTCCACCTCGCGCTGGGGCCGGCCTTTGCGGTCGTGGTCCTGGCCTCGATTGGCTTCGCCTTTATCGTCGGGATCCCGTCCCTTCGGCTGCGGGGCGACTACCTGGCCATCCTCACGCTCGCCTTCGGCTTGATCGTCCGGGAGCTGGTCCTCGACCTGGACCGGCCACCCACCCTGGCCGGCCACCAGTTCGGCCCCGACGACCTCAATCTCACGGGCGGAACGGAGGGCATCCACCAGGTCGACCCATTCCGCCTCCCGAACAGTTTCCCCCTGATCCACGGCGCGGCCCTCCAAACCCGTACCTACTACTGGATCTTCCTTGGCTTTCTGGCGGTGGTCGTCTTCTGCCTGCTCCGCTGGCGCAGTACCCGGACCGGCCGGGCCTGGATCGCGATCCGCGAAGATGAGCTGGCCGCCCGCGCCATGGGCGTGAACACGTTTAAATATCGCTTGCTCGCCTTCACGGCCAGCGCGGTGATCGCCGCCATCGCGGGCATGATCAATGCGGCCCGCCTGCACAACGCCTTCCCGGGCAACTACGACATCCAACAAACGGTGCTGATCTTCATCATGGTCATCCTCGGCGGGCTGGGGAGCATCCCGGGATCGATCATCGGGGCCACCTTCGTGACCGTGGTCCCCTTCGTCCTCCAGGGCCTGATGACCAAGATCTTCACGCCCGTCCTGGTGTTCGTGGTCTTCAGCCTGATCCTGATCCTGACGATGATCTTTCGGCCCGAAGGGCTACTGGGGACTGTCTCGATCCGGCCGCGGCAGATGCTGGGCGGCACCGTCGAGCTGTTTGCCGAGCCCGAGGCCGAACCCCCGGCTGCCCAGGCCCCCGCGGGCGAGTCGGTGGCGGATCTCGAAGCCTCCACGGGTTCGATCGTCGCCCCAGAGGAAGGCGGATGAGCGAGTCGCAGCCGGTCCTGCAGATCCGGGGGCTGACCATGCGCTTCGGTGGCCTGATGGCGGTCGATCACTTCGACCTGGAGGTGGGGCAGGGCG
>DASPZT010000035.1:0-2145 GCA_035636135.1 Candidatus Limnocylindria bacterium
TACTGGCTGGACCAGCGGAGAGGGCCGGTCGGGTCGAGCAACCGTCTGCACAGACATTGCCAACATTATACGCTTTTCCGTATAATGAGAACCACGTCCAAGTTGTCAGGGCCACCCGACAGACCTCGGTAGGGGTAACGGCCGACCGGCAACAACCAGGAGGAACGACTGTGACAACAACCGTTGATGTGATTGTGCTGGGAACGGGCTCGGCCGCTCAGACCGTCGCGTACGCCTGCCGCGAAGGCGGCCGGAGCGTGGCCGTCATCGATTCCCGTCCCTTCGGCGGGACCTGCCAGCTGCGCGGGTGCGATCCCAAGAAAGTGCTGGTGGGCGTTTCCGAGCTGGTGGATTGGAGTCATCGGATGCAGGGCAAGGGCGTTTCCAGGCCCGCCCTGTCCATCAACTGGCCGGATCTCATTCGCTTTAAACGCTCTTTCACCGACCCGGCACCAGCGCAGAACGAGCAAAGCTTTGCGCAGGCCGGGATCATCGCCCGGCACGGCCGTGCCCGTTTGGTGGATCGGACGAGCGTCCAGGTCGACGGCGAAACGGTCATCGGTCGCCAGGTGGTTATCGCCACCGGCGCGCGCCACGCTCCCCTGGGGATTCCAGGCGAGGAGCACCTGACGACCAGCACCCAGTTCCTGGAGTTGGCTGAGCTCCCGCGCCGGATCACGTTCGTCGGTGGTGGCTACATCGCCTTCGAGTTCGCCCACATCGCGGCCCGCGCCGGCGCCAGGGTTCAGGTGCTGCACCGCGGCAGCCGCCCGCTCAAGCAGTTTGACCCCGACCTGGTCGCCACGCTGCTCCAGGCAACCGAAGAACTTGGCGTCGCGGTTCGCTTGCAGACGCAGGTCATGGCGATTGAGCGTCAAGCAGCGCGCCTCTTGGTGCATGCGGGGGCAGCTGGGCAGGAGCAGACGTTTGAAGCCGACCTGGTGGTGCATGCCGCCGGGCGGGTGCCGGAAATCGACGACCTCGACCTGGAGGTCGCGGGGGTCGCATACGAAAAGGATGGCGTCTCCGTAACCGACTACTTGCAAAGCGTGAGCAACCCGGCGGTCTATGCCGCCGGAGACGCGGTTGCCAGTGGCGGGTTCCCCCTGACACCGGTGGCCGGGATGCAGGGGGGCATCGTGGCGCGCAACCTCCTGGAGGGTAACCACCGCACGCCGAACTACGCGGGGATCCCCAGCGTGGTCTTCACCACCCCACCACTGGCGCGGGTGGGTCTCTCAGAAGAAGCGGCTCGCGCCCAGGGTCTGCGCTTTGCGATGCACCACGAGGACACCTCGGGCTGGTATTCCTCGCGACGCGTGGCATTGCCCCACACCGGTTTCAAGACGCTCGTCGAAGAGCCATCTGGGCGCATTTTGGGCGCGCACCTGCTGGGGCTGCACGCTGAGGAGGTAATCAACCTCTTTGGCCTTGCGATCCGCACCGGGATGCGTGCCAACGATCTCAAAGACATGGTGTATGCCTACCCGACCAGCGCATCAGATATCGGCTCCATGCTCTGACTCCGATCAACACGGCGGACGGGCAAGGAGCTGTGGAGGCCGAGTGAAGGTGAGGTGGATTGAGATGTCTGGAACCGCGGAACTCGAGACCGTCATCCAGGACAATCAGCTGCCGGCCACCATCGAGGAGATCGGCCAGACCTGGGTGCGGGTGCGGCTGACCGACCCTCAGACGAGCCGGACGCGGACCCTGTCCATGGGAAAATCAGACTTCGCCGACCTGATCCTGCACTGGCGGGCGCACGGGTGCCACGTCCACCCCTGCTCGGCCATGGCCGCCAGCCCAGCTGACATGAGCACCCGTAAGTAAGGGCCTCCCGGGTCTGGCTTCATGTTTCCAGACCCGGAAGGACGCCAGCGTGTCTGATTTAGGCTCTTCTCCTTCTTTTGAGCACGCCGCCGTTATGGCTGGACCGGGCAGCGGAAGTCTGCGGTCGGATTCCGGGTCACGCTCACGTCGCCGGCCGCGGCAGCCGTCTGGACCGCGGCGGCACTGGTGAGTAAGTAAGGCGTCACTCCGGCACGGAAGGTAACGAGGTTGACCGCCCAGGCGCCGCCGTGATAGTCAGCGGCTCCGGGTGCAACGCCCGCGATGCCGAGCTGGCCGGCCGCCCCGTTGGTC
>DASPZT010000036.1:0-2806 GCA_035636135.1 Candidatus Limnocylindria bacterium
CCGGGCTCCGCGCGAACGGGCCGAGATCCTGCGCCGGGCCTTCGACCTGATGCTCAAAGAAAAGGAAAAGCTGGCCGAGCTGATGACCCGGGAGAACGGCAAGACCCTGACCGAGTCCCGGGGCGAGGTCGCCTACGCGGCCGAGTTCTTCCGCTGGTTCTCCGAGGAGGCCGTGCGCAACATCGGATCGGTTTCCATTTCGCCCAGTGGCACCAATCGCATCCTGGTTGAGCACCAGCCCATCGGGGTGTCGGTCCTGGTGACTCCCTGGAACTTCCCGGCCGCCATGGCCACCCGCAAGATCGGTCCCGCCCTGGCCGCCGGCTGTACCGTCGTCCTGAAGCCGGCCTCGGAGACGCCGCTGAGCGCCCTGGCCGTCACCGACCTGCTGGAGCAGGCGGGTGTGCCAAAGGGCGTCGTGAACGTCATCCCATCGAAACGGTCGTCGGAAGTGGTGAAGGCCATGCTCAAGGACCCGCGCGTGCGCAAGCTCTCCTTCACCGGCTCCACGGAGGTGGGCCGTCTCCTGCTGGCCCAGGCGGCCGAGAACGTGATCAGCTGTTCCATGGAACTGGGCGGGAATGCGCCATTCCTGATCCTGGCCGACGCTGACCTGGACGCCGCCCTGGAGGGCGCCCTGGTCGCCAAGATGCGCAACAACGGCCAATCCTGCATCGCCGCCAACCGCTTCTACGTGGATGCCAAGGTGGCCGAGAAGTTCGCCAGCGCGCTGGCCAAAGCCATGGGTGACATGCCGGTCGGACCGGGTCTCGACCAGAACACCAAGGTCGGCCCGGTCATCAACGAGGCGGCCCGCCAGAAGATGTCCGGCCTGGTGGACAGCGCCCAGAAGGACGGAGCCCGGGTGCTCACCGGGGGCAAGGCGCCATCCCGGCCGGGCTACTTCTATTTGCCCACAGTGCTCACCGACGTCCCGCCGGACGAGCAAATCCTGAAGGAGGAGATCTTCGGCCCGGTGGCGCCCATCGTCCCCTTCCGCGACATCGCCGAGGCCATCGACTTCGCCAACCGCACGGACCGCGGCCTGGCCTCCTATGTCTTCACCCGCGACCTGGCCACCGGCCTGGCCGTGGCCGAAGCCATCGAAGCCGGGATGGTGGGGGTCAATCGGGGCTTTATCTCCGACCCGGCGGCTCCCTTCGGCGGGGTGAAGCAGAGTGGGCTGGGACGCGAAGGCGCCCACGACGGCCTGCTGGAGTTCCTGGAAACCAAGTACATCGCGACCGCCTGGTAGCTCCCCTCCCTGTGGGGGAAATACCGCAGTATCATCTGTACATGGGTGAGACTGCCTCGGGAACTTCGCTGCAGCGCTCTGGGCTGCGCCTGACCCCCCAGCGCATGGCCATCGCCGAGGCCCTAGCGCAGGCGGCACAGCAGGTTTCGGCGCAGGAGCTGTATGACCGCGTCCGCCGCCGCCATCCCTACATCGGCCGGGCCACCGTGTTCCGGTCACTGGATACGCTGGTCGACGCCGGCCTGGCTCAGCGCCTGGAGCGCCCGGGACATATCTCGGCCTACGTGTGGTGCGAACCAGGTCATCACCATCACTTGATATGCACCACCTGCCGCACGGTCGAAGAGCTGGACGAGAACGCCGTCGCCCCGCTCGCCCAGACGATCGTCCGGACCCGCGGCTTCCGGGTCGACCACGCGACCCTCGACTTCTATGGCCAGTGCCGCGCCTGCTCGCGCGCGGCCAGCCGGGAAAAGATCGCCGCGCACTAAGCCCGAATTTCGATCAGCGATTCGGCCGCGAGCCGGGTTGACCGAGACCCCCTCCCCTGCCCCTCCCCACAAGGGGGAGGGAGAAGCGGAAGACACTGCGACCCCGACCCTCCCCTGAGGCGGAGGGAGATCCTATCCGGGTTGCAATTCCTGTTGATACTCGGTATCATTTGAGCCGGAGGGTCATATGGTATTGAGTCCCGCACGACGGTCCGGGCTGGCTTCGATGGCGGTGCTCGCGGCGCTGCTGGCGGCCGGGTGCGGATCGAGCGGTACGGCTTCTTCGTCGCATACGCTCCAGGTGGTTGCTGGACAGAATTTCTGGGGCAGCATCGCCGCCCAGCTGGGCGGTACGCAGGTCTCGGTGACCAGCATCGTCACCAACCCGAACGCGGATCCCCACGACTACGAGAGCAGCACCAAGGACGCCCGGGCCTTCGCCACGGCGGACTACGTGATCCTCAACGGCGCCGGCTACGACGATTGGGCCAGCAAACTGCTATCCGCGAACCCGAATCCGAGCCGCAAGGTCTTCGCGGTCGCGGATCTCCTGAACAAGAAGGCGGGCGACAATCCGCACTTCTGGTACAACCCCGACTGGGTCGAGAAGGTCGCCGACCGGATCACGGCCGACTACCAGGCGATCGACGCCGGCGACTCCAGTTACTTTAGCCACCAGCGCGCCGCCTTCCGCGCCGCGCTCCAGCCGTACCACGATCGGATCGCCAAGATTCGCTCGGCATTTCCCGGGGTCGCGGTTGGTTCGACCGAGAGCATCTTCGAGTACCTGGCCTCGGCCCTTGGCTTGAACCTCATCTCGCCGCCCGCGTTCATGAAAGCGGTGGCCGAAGGCAACGATCCGCCCGCCCAGACCGTGGCCGAGTTCCACGAGCTGATCGCCGGCAAGAAGATCAAGGTGCTCGTCTATAACCTCCAAACGTCCACCAACATCACGGAGGAGTTGAAGCGCCAAGCCACCAATAACGGGATCCCGGTGGTGGGTGTCTCGGAGACCCTGCAGCCGGTCGACGCGACGTTCCAGGGGTGGCAGGACGCCCAG
>DASPZT010000037.1:0-6348 GCA_035636135.1 Candidatus Limnocylindria bacterium
CCGCCATCTTCGCCCGGGCGTGCTTGTGGACGTTGGTGAGCGCCTCCTGGATGATCCGGAAGAGGACCCCCTCCAGGTTGGTCGGCAACCGGCGCTCCTGGCCCACCACGTTGAAGCGCGTAGTTAACCCGTAGCGGTCTCCATACTCCTTGATGTATTTCCGGAGCGTGGGGATCAGCCCCAGGTCATCCAGCGTCATGGGGCGCAGGTCGAAGATCAGCTGGCGCGTCTCCTCCAGCGCGTTGCGCACGCTGTTCTTGAACTCCGCCAGCTCGGCCACCAGCTGTTTGGGGTTGCGATCCAGCAGCCGCTCCAGAATTTCGGCCTGGAGTACGAGATTGGCCATCGATTGCGCGGGACCGTCATGCATGTCTCGGGCGATCCGCATTCGCTCCTCTTCGATGATCTGGAAGACCTGGCGTGAGGCGTCCCGGAACTGGGCCTCGCCGTCGGCCCGGCTGGGCGGACTCTCTTCCCCATGCATCCGCTGGAGGTCGAGGAGGATCTGGCTGGTGGAGCGCAGGAACTGGCCCTGGTCCTTCAGCTCGGCCTGGCGCGTGACCAGCGCTTCATACTGGTCCTGGGCACGCTCCAGCTTGAGCTGCGCGTCCACGATGTCGTGATAGACGGTCTGGATCTCATCGGCCGAGAAGTGTTTGAGGTTGTTGAGGATGTGCTTCTCGGTGACTTCGATCTCTTCGGAATGCTCCTTCAAGGCCTCCAGCGATCGTTCCAGCTCGTGGGCCTTCTGCTCAGTCCGCTCCACCTCCGCCTCCAGCATCTGGAGGCGTGTCATCACGGACTGGTGCAGCAGGACGAAAGGATCAAAGACCTCGTCCGCAACCGCCGTAGCATTCATGTGGGCTAGAGACCCCCTAAGCCTGCCAAAATCCCGATTTTGGCGGCCACTATGTTAGCACGGAATTTGCCGACTTCCAGTTACATGATGCCGCCGGCACCGTCAAATGGGCACGAATTTTCCGCATTTCCAGTTACGGTAAGGGATCCCATGACGGCCAGGCTGTCGTTCTTCTTCGGCCGCGCCCTCCCGCTCGGGGTATTTGGCTTCCTGGTGGTCATTCAGGCCGAGCTGGCCATCGCCGGCCTGGGCCGGTTGGGGCAGGACTGGACCACCGTCGCGTACCTGGTCAACCGCCTCCTGACGCTGGCCTTTTTCTCCTTCCTCTTCACCATGTACATGGTCCGCGGCCGGGCGGTCGCCCGGGACCACAACCCGGTCGCGGTGCTCGCCGCCATGGTGGGGAGCTTCATCCTGTTCGCCATGATCCTGGTCCCCAGCCCAGCCCGATCCGAAAGCCTGGTGGTGCTGACGGCCAGCAATCTCTGCCTGGCGGTGGGCATGACTGAGGCCATTTACGCCCTGGCCTACCTGCGCCACCGCTTCAGCATTGTTCCGGAGGCGCGCGGGCTGGTCACCTCGGGCCCCTACCGGCTGGTCCGGCATCCGATCTACCTGGGCGAGATCCTGGCCGGCTTCGGGCTGGTGCTGCCCACCATCGTCGGCCTGCCCGCCATCGTGTTCGTGGTCTTCGTGGCCGCCGAGGTGGTGCGCACCTACTACGAGGAGCGCGTGCTGCGCCGGACCTACCCCGAGTACGCTGCCTACGCGGCCGGCACCCGACGCCTCATCCCGTTGGTGTTCTGAGCTGGAGCGGGCGTTCCCACGCAGGCGGATGATCGCCCGGCACTCGCAAACTCCGGTGCTTCCCGGCGTTACCACACTGTTAAATTGGCCTCCGTAGCTTCTCTCCCGCGCCAGCCGAAGCGGCGACCGGCCACCGGGGCGGCCGTGCTCTACCAGTGGCTGGACCTGCCCCGCCTGTTCACCCTGGCCGTGGTGCTGATCCTGTTGATCCCGGCCATCCAGCCGGTGACCGATCCCGACTTCTGGTGGCACCTGGCGACCGGAAACTGGATCCTGGCGCATCACGCGGTGCCCCATAAGGACCTCTTCACCTACACCGTGGCCGGCCATTCCTGGATCACCCACGAGTGGTTGAGCGAGGTCGCCCTGGGCGCCCTCTTCACCCTGGGCCGGCTGACCCTGATCAGCCTGGCGTTGGGACTGGTCACAGCCGCCGGCTTTCTGCTGATCTACCGGGCCATCGATCGGCGGGTCAATTTCGTCATCGCCGGGCTAGCCCTGGCGCTGGGCGTGGCAGCCGCCAACCCGATCTGGGGACCGCGCATCCAGATGGTCACCTTCTGCCTGGCCGCCCTCACCTACCTCTGGATCAAGCGCTTTTGCGAGGGCAACGGCCGGGCCCTCTACGCGCTGCCCCTGGTGATGGTGCTGTGGGCCAACCTGCATGGCGGGTTCGTGGTCGCCTTCATCTTTCTGGGCGTGGCGTTTGTCGCCGAGCTGATCAAGGTCGTCCTGCGGCGACCGGACGCGATGCCGATGGTGCGCCTGCAGCACCTCGGGCTCATCGGGCTGGCGTCGCTCCTGGCCATCATCATCAACCCCAACGGCTGGAATCTCTACATCTACGCGGTGCAGACCCAACTCAGCGGTGTGCAGCAACGCTTCATCGTGGAGTGGGCCTCACCCAACTTCCACATGGCGGAGATCCGTTTCTTCGAGGCCATGCTGTTCCTGGTCGTCTGCGGCCTGGCGGTGGTCCGCAAGGTCGAGCTCCGGTCATTCCTGCTGTTCCTGGGCGGCCTGGCGCTGGCCTTGCAATCGGTGCGCCACCTGGCGCTGTTCGTCATCGTGGCGGTGCCGCTGCTCGCCGATCTCGGCCAGCAAGCCTGGGAGCGCGTCCAGAGCCGAGTCCGGCTGCGACCCGTGCCCGCCAACGCCCTCACGTTCTGGATCAACAGCCTGGTGCTGGCGCTGGTCGCCCTGGCCGTCGTGGGGGCGACCGCCCCCGTCTACGGCCAGGCTCTGGACGGCAAACGGGTGGCCCGCGACTACCCGGTGCAGGCGGCCACCTTCCTGGCCAAGAATCCACCGCCTGGCCACATGCTGAACCAGTACGGATGGGGCGGCTACCTTGTGTACCGGCTCTCCGCCAGCGGGCAGAAGGTCTTCATCTTTGGGGACGCGGCTCTGGCCGGCGACGCCCTGCTGGAGGACTATGCCCACCTCATCTACCTGGCACCCGACCAGCCCAAGCTCCTGGACCGCTACCAGGTCAACTGGGTCATCTTCCGGGATGACGACCCGCTGATCACCGAGCTGAAGCAGGCGCGCGGTGCCTGGTTCGTGCTCAAAGCCACGCCGGACCACGCGGTCGTCATGATGCGCGACACTCCCCAGAACCGGTCCTTCGCGGCCCACGCCGGGCCGTGACCGGGCCGGCCGTGGCCGACCGGCGTCGCCGCTTTCGGCTCCGGCTCCTGCTTGGCTTCCTGGCCCTGCTGACTATCGCCTACACGCGCCAGATGCTCACCTCACCCACGGTGGGACAGGATTTCCGCGCCTTCTATGCCGGCGCGGTCGTCCTGCGCGCCGGGGGGAACCCGTATGACTGGTCCCAGCTGGGCGCCACCGAGGAGGCGCTCTACAACGCCCCGCGCCACCTGCACGGCGGCGACCCCGCCTACTACGACTTCCTGCCCCTGCCGGAAGGTCCATGGCTCATCTGGGCGCTGGTGCCGCTCACCGTCTTCACCTGGGTGGTCGCGGCGGCCATCTACGCCGGCCTCATTCTCGTCGTGATGGTGGCGGGCGCCTGGTTCTGGCTGCGTCATCTCGGATGGCGGGGCGCCCGGCTGGCGCTCGGCGTCCTGGGCGTCGCCCTCTCCCCGGTGGTCTTCATCAACGTGTTCCTGGGCCAGGCCACCCCGCTGATCTTCGGCGCCTTCTGCGCGGCGGTGGCGTTGGCCGCCGGCCGCCGTCCCTGGCTGGCCGGGCTGGTGCTGTCCCTCATCTGGATCAAGCCCAACCTGGCGCTCGTGCTGCCGGCCGTGGTGGTTCTCTTGGTGCCCGGGATGGGACGTCGCCTGCTGGCCGGGTTTGGGCTCGGATCGGTGATCGCGTTGGGGGTGGCCTTCGCCATCCTGCGCGCCGGCCTGCTCGAGTGGCCGCGGGGCATCGTGCAGGTGTGGCGCTCCGTCCAGGGTCCCCAGCCCGACATCGCGTCCCTCCACAGCTTTTACTACCCGCTGCTGAGCGGGTGGGTCAAGACGGCCGCCCTGGCCGTGGCCTGTCTGTGGCTACTCGGCTACGGCGTGTGGGCGGTTCGCCGATCGCCGTCCCGGCCGGTCACTGGTCTGACCGTCCTGCTGCTCTGGCTGTGCGCCCTTCCGTACACGCACTCTTTTGACGCCATCCTGCTGCTCCCGGTGGTGGCCACCCTGGTGGGGAGAACCCAGCGCGGCCTCTCGGATCCGCTGGTGGAGACGACCCTGTTCGCCTTCGCGGTGCTTCCCCTTCTCTACTTCACCGGGGCCCACCTGGGGCCGTTCAATGGCTTCGCGGCCATCCCGGTGGCCCTCACCGCGTGGACCTGGCACCGGCGCATGGTGGCCCCCTCGCCGCCGGCCATGGAGGTGGCCGCGTGAGCCACTGGTATGGGATCAGGCTGCTCTTACGACCGAAGGCGCGGCAGGGCATCGAACGCCTGGTGCTGATCCTGGTGATCGGCTACTACGTCTTCTACTCCGTCTCTCAGTGGATCACCCTCACGCCCGGCGACTTGCGGTTCGACTTTCAGAACTACTTCGGTG
Organism: Candidatus Limnocylindria bacterium; assembly: GCA_035636135.1. GTDB lineage: Bacteria > Chloroflexota > Dormibacteria > CF-121 > CF-121 > CF-121. Next base: position 4,696 of record DASPZT010000037.1, read on the forward strand.
GCGCGGTGGCCGCCGCCCATCACACCAATGTCTACGCCGATTTCGAACGCCTCTGGGGAACCCACGCCTGGACGGTGGCCTACATCTATCCCCCGTTGTTCGCCCTGTCGCTGGCCCCCCTGACCCCGCTGGGGTTGCTCTGGGCGGGGCGCGTCTGGTTGCTGGTGGTGCACGCGGCCTTCATCGCCTCCCTCTGGCTCATCCTGCGCATCAACCCCGAACTGACCCCGAGTGCCCGGCGGCTGTTCCTGATCGCGGCCTTCATCTTCATGCCGGTCTACCTCACCCTCCACTTCCAGCAGGTGGCCAGCCTCTGGCTCCTGCTGCTGACCGCCACATTGTGGGCCGCGCTCCGCGGGCACCATCGCGCCGCGGGAATCACGCTGGCGCTGGCCGCCTCTCTGAAAGTGGTACCCATCTTCCTCATCCCCCTGTTCGCTCGCCTCGGTCGGTGGGCGATCGTGGCCTGGGCGACGGCAGCCCTGTGCGCCATTACCGCGCTCACCATGCTGGCCTCGCCCGGCAGCCTGGATTTCTTCACCGTGGTGCTCCCCCGGCTGAGCCTGGGGAATGCCAACTGGGACAACGGGTCGATCAACGGCCTCATCAGCCGCACCGTCGATCTCTTCCCCGGCGTCTTCGGCAGCCAGACGGCGCGGGTGGCGGCCGCCCTCATCAGCGCCAGCGTGGTGATCGTGGTCGGCATCACGCTGTGGCAGGCAGGCCGAGCCGGACGCGACCCGTGGCAGCTGCGGCTCAACGTGGCGGCGCTCCTGGTCGCGCTCCTGATCGTGTCCAGTGTCACCTGGCAGCACCACCTGGTCACCCTGCTGCTGCCGCTGGCGGTGGCCATCGCCTGGATCATCGAGCGACGTCCGGGCCGCCGCTACGCGGTCTCACTGGCCGCCGGCTACCTCCTGTGCTGGCTCGACCGCCGGGCGTTCCCGCTCCCCGCCGACTCGGTGGCCCACTCGACGCTGCAGGCCGTCGGCATCCTGGCCGGAACCTCGGTCAAGCTCTGCGGCCTGCTGACCTTCTGGATCTTGCTGCTCCTGATGCTGCGGCACGAGCGCCGGCTGGCGCTCACGCGGCTTCGTAGAGCTGCGGTCTCGCTGCCGCCCGCCGCTTGAAGTCGATCAGGTACCAGCCCAGCACGCCGGTGAGCGCCAGCGCTCCGGCGCTGACCGGCAGGCCGTGAAGGTCGACGACCCATCCCACCTGCAGGATCACCAATCCCGCGACCGGCGACCGCAGGCGGCCCTGGCGATGCAGGACAAAGGCCGCCCAGGCGGGGACGAGGAGCAGCACCATATCGTGGGGCAGCGTGTGTGGGGACCCCAGCAGCGCCAGGCAGCCGGCCAGCCCCGCAAACGGGAGCAGGTCCGTCCGCCGGCGGGCTAACACCGGGAGCACGATCAGGGTCGCCCCGAAGAGGCCCAGCCCCGCGATCATGGCGAGCCGGGGCGGCAGCGCCAGCGCCAGCAGGCCGGCCCAGCTGTCCATGGAACGCAGATCGGCCCAGGCGCTGCCGGCCAGCATGCCCCGCACCATGGCCGCTATTCCCGACGGTCCCCCCGCCAGCAAGGCCGAACAGCCCACCAGGAGGCTGCCGGCGATGACTGCCACCAGCGCGCGACGGCAGCGACCGGCCCA
>DASPZT010000038.1:0-3436 GCA_035636135.1 Candidatus Limnocylindria bacterium
TCGGACCGGTCCCGCCGGTCACGCATCTGACGGTTTCGCCCCGAGGTCGCGGCTCCCACCTGGCTCTTCAGCGTGAGCGCGGACATGGTCTTGATCCCCTTGCCCAGGGCGAGGTCGCGCTGGACCCCGTCGGAGGTTGCCAGGGTGACCTCATCGGCTTTCTCAGCTTCAAAGAGAAGGCGCTCGATCACCGAATCGGCCGAGCTCTTGCGCCCGGAATAGACGACGCGGACGCCGGAGATGGTTTGGGTCGAGCCCGCGGCATCCGGTCGACGGTGGGAGTCGAACACCACGGTCACCTGCAATCGCCCCAGGGCCGCATAGTCCGCCAGGATGGCAATCAGCGCCTCGCGGGCATCCTCCAGGCTCACGTCCTTGATCGCCGCCAGCTCCGGCCAGGCGTAGATGATGTTGTAGCCGTCGACGATCAGGCGGTCCACCCCGACTAACCCTAGCAGCCATAATGGCGAGCACAATTATTCGCAACGGGAGGGATCTGCATGGCAACCAAGACACTCAAAGACCTGACGGTGAGCCTGGAGGACCGGCCTGGGACCATGGCCGATGCAGCTGAGGCCCTGGGAAAGGCGGGGATCAACATCGAGGGGATCTGCGGTTTCCCAGTCTCCGGACGCGGAGTCGCACACTTCCTGGTCGAGAACGCCGCCGAGGCTCGCAAGGCGATCGAGGGCGCGGGCGCCAAGGTCCAGGCCGACCGCGACGTGCTGGTGGTGGACGTCGCCGATCGCCCGGGCACGCTGGGGCAGCTGACCCGCAAACTGGCCAAGGCGGGCGTCAACCTGAACCTCATTTACCTGGCCACCAATACGCGGCTGGTGGTCGGGGCGGACAACCTGGACAAGGCGCGGGGCGCGATCTGACCGCATCGCGCGTGGTCGACCTCGACCTCGCCTTTAGCCCGGCAGGGCAGGTCGCCGGCTGGGTCGCCAGCCGCGAGCTGTCGCCGGTCGAGGTGGTGGCCAACAGCCTGGCGCGCATCGACCAGGTCAACCCGAAGCTCAACTGCTTCGCCTTCGTCTGGTACGAGGAAGCCAAGCGCGCGGCTGAGTCGGCTGCACAGGCGATCGCCCGCGGCGAAGCGGTGGGTCCCCTGCACGGCGTCCCAGTGGCGCTCAAAGACACGACCCCGACGGCCGGCCATCGGACAACGCTCGGCTCCTATACCCATGAGCACTGGGTTCCGGATCGCGACGCGTACATCGTCGGCGCCCTGCGGCGGGCGGGCGCGATCATCGTCGGCAAGACGACCACGCCCGAGTTCGCGCACACGCTGGTCACGGACAGCCCCCTGTGGGGCGTGACCCGGAACCCGTGGAACCTCGAGCGCACCCCGGGGGGATCGTCGGGAGGGAGCGGAGCCGCCGTCGCCGCCGGCTGCGTACCCCTGGCCGAGGGCAGCGACATGGGCGGGTCGGTGCGTATCCCCGCTTCCTGGTGCGGGGTGGTCGGCCTCAAGCCGGGCTTTGGGCGAATCCCGATGGACACTCTGCCTGGCCTATTCGACTCCATCTCGCATCTCGGCCCGCTGGCCCGGACAGTCGACGACGCCCGCCTGTTCCTGGCGGCGACCCAGGGCCCGGACGATGCCGACATCCTGTCGATCCCGTGTCCTCTGGACCTGACCCAGCCGGTTTCGTCGTCGGTCAATGGGCTGCGGCTGGCGCTGAGTATCGACCTTGGCTACGTCACGGTGGATCCGGCTGTGGAGGCCGCCGTCCGTGCCGCAGCTGCGGAGCTACAGCAGGCCGGTGCGCTGGTCAACGAGGTCGGGATCCGCATGTCCCCCAAAGACGGCGAGGTCTGGATTGACCTGTGGGGAGTCTTCATGGCCGGCTATTTCGGGCACCTGGTCGAGGAGTACCGCGATCGGATGGACCCGGAGGTCTTGAGCCTTATCGAGCGCGGGAACAAGCTGAGCGCGGTACATATGAAGCATCTGGAGCTGGCGCGCACGGATCTCTGGCGACGCCTGGCTCCAGTGCTGGCCGAGCATGACGCGATCCTGTGCCCAACCATGGCGCAAGGGCCGCCGCCGGCCGCCAAGGCCGACCGGCCCCCGCCCCCGCCCGATGACGGCCGCTTTCATACCTACGACATGACCGGGGTATTCAACCTCGTCGCGCCGTGTCCGGCCCTGTCCGTCCCCTGCGGGTGGGACCCGGACGGCCTGCCGATCGGCCTGCAGATCGTCGGACGTCGCTGGCGCGAGGACACCGTGCTGCAGATTGGCCGGGCGGTCGAGGTGGCGATGCCGCAGACGCGCCGGCCTCCGCTGTAAGCGCGAGTGCCAACCTCCTCCCCCACCCCTTCCCCAGGGAGGGAACGACAAATCCCGCGGTTCGGGCGGTGATCTTCGATGTCGGTGAGACGCTGGTTGACGAGACGCGCGGCTGGGCCGAATGGGCAGATTGGCTTGGTGTTTCCCGGCTCACGATGATGGCGGCGATCGGCGCCGTCATCGCCCGCGGCGAGCACCACCGCCGCGCGTTCGAAATGGTGCGGCCGGGCATCGACCTGCATGCGGAGATCGCGAAACGCCGCGCCGCGGGCAGCCTCTACCACTTCGGTCGCGATGATCTCTACCCCGACGCCGTGCCCTGCCTCGAGGCGCTGCGGGCCGCCGGCTTCCGGCTCGCGGTCGGCGGCAACCAACCGCTAGATGCCGAGCTGATCCTCCGGAACTTGGGGCTACCCTTCGACGTGGTCGCGACGTCGGCGAGCATGGGGATTGAAAAGCCGTCGCCCGAGTTCTTTCGCCAGTTCGCGCGCCTCCTTGATGTTCCACCGGGCGAGATCGCCTGCGTGGGCGACCGCCTGGACACCGACGTGGGCCCTGCCAAGGCCGCCGGCATGGTGGCGGTCTTCTTGCGCCGCGGCCCTTGGGGCCTCATTCAGTCCTCCCGCCAGAAGCCAACCGGCGCCGCGATCGAGATCGACTCGCTCCTTGAGCTGCCCGACCGTCTCACGAGACTCTAGCTTTTTACCTACTCCTGGCGGTTGAAGACGATCACGGCCCCCAGCAGCAGGAACGCACCGAGGACACCGACCAGCGCCATCTCAGAAGCAACGGTCATGACGTGGCCGAAAACCGTCACCCCCAGGCCGTGGGCGCTTCCGAGAAAGATCTGCCGGATGGCATCAACGCCGTAGGTCAGCGGGTTGACCTTCGAAATGATCTCCATCCAGGCCGGCACGTTATTGACCGGGAAGAAAACGCCGGCCAGGAAGATGAGTGGGAAGATCAGGATCTGGACGAACAACTGGAACCCCTGTTGCGACTGCATGAATGAGGCGATCAAGACGCCAAGACTCGACAAGCCCAAGGACAGGATGATCACCACCGGAATCAACGACAGGACCAGCGTCGGCGTCAGCTTCACACCGAGGATGGGCGCCAGCCCCAGCATGACCAGCG